>NZ_JAJGQG010000029.1:0-57756 GCF_020783795.1 Xanthomonas sp. NCPPB 1067 | reverse complement strand
AGCGGTTGCGGCAGGCGATGCCGCAGCAGCGCAGCGCGCGCTGGCGCTGGCCGGCGCGTTGGAGGTGCCGCAGGCACGGATCGCGCCGGTTGCGCTGCAGCTGCGCCGCCTGCAGGCGCAACTTACGGGGCTGGACGCCTTGCTGGCGCAGGCGGTGGCCGCACAGCGACAAGGCCGGCTGGATGGCACGCCGGACAGTGCGCTACCGCTGTTTCAACGCATCCTGACCCTGGCGCCGGAGCGGACCGATGCGCTGGAGGGGCGCGAGGATGCCCTTACCGATGTGTTGGCGCAGGCGCGCCAGGCGCTGGCCCGCGATGCGCTCGGCGAGGCCGCCGGTTTGTTGGCGGCCGCCAGGCGCTACGACCCGGGGCATGTCGATCTGCCATCGACCGAAGGGCAGTACCACCGCCTGCTGGACCAGCGCCGGCAACGCGCCGAGGCGTTGCTGCGGCGAGGGCGGCTGGCGCCGGCCGCGCGCGATTTCAACGCGGTGTTGGCGGCCGAGCCGCAGGACGCCGGGGCACGGCAAGGGCGCGAACGGGTGGCCGGCGAATACGCCGCGCAGGCCGCGCGGCAGGCAGCGGATTTCCGCTTCGACCAGGCAGCGCAGTCGCTGCACCAGGCGCAGGAACTGGCGCCTGGTCACCCGGCGATCGTCCAGGCCGAGCAGGCCATCGCGCGCGCGCGCGACGCGCAGCGCGGGCCGGAGACCGGGCTCTCGCGCAGCGTGCGCGAACGCCGTCTGCGTGCGCTGCTGCTGCAGGTGGCCGAGGCCGAGGCGCGCCAGCAATGGATGACGCCGCCCGGCGCCAGCGCCTACGACGCCGTGCGCGCTGCGCAGGCCCTGGCGCCGCGCGATCCCCGTGTGCTGCAGGCGGCCGCGCGCGTGGCGCCCGCCAGCCGGCGCTGTTTCGAGGACGAACTGCGCGACAACCGCCTGCGTGCGGCGCGCGGCTGCCTGGACGCCTGGCAGGCGCTCACTCCCGGTGGCGACGCGGTGGCCGACGCACGCCGCCGGCTGGCGCAGCGCTGGATCGCCGTCGGCAGCGAGCGCCTGGGGCAGGAGGATGCGGCCTTTGCCCGACGTGCGCAGGATCAGGCGCACCAGCTGGATCCCGGGCTGCCGGAACTGGCCGAGTTCACCCGCAGGGTCAGGGCGGTGAGCGAGCAGCGCCGGTAGGGAGTTTCAGCGCTGCTGTGCGCGCCGGCTCACTCGGCGAGGAACAACGCGCGTACCGTGTCGCGTGCGGCATCCAGCGAAAAATGCTCGGCCACGTTGCGCAGGCCGTTGTCCGCCAGGCGCTGCCATAGCGCCGCATCGCGGTACAGGCGCACGACGGCGCCGGCGAAGGCATCGGCCTGATCGGCCACGCAGACGTCGTCGCCATCGCGGAGATGCATTCCCTCCACCGCGCAGGTGGTGCCGACCACCGGTTGGCCATGCGCCATGCTGAGATTGATCTTGCCTTTGACGCCTGCGCCGAAGCGCAACGGCGCCACCGCGACCCGTACGTTGTCCATGAACGGCGTCAGGTCCGGCACATGGCCGTGCAACCGTACGCCGGGAGACTCCTCGGCGAGCAGCTTGAGCGCCTCGGGCAGGTCCGCGCCGATGCAGTGAAACACCACGTCGGGCAGTTCGGCGCGCACCAACGGGAAGATCGCGCTGATGAACCACTGCGCCGCGTCCACGTTCGGCGAGTGGCGAAACCCGCCGACGAAGACCAGATCGCGGCGTTGCGCGAAGGGCTGGCCGCTACCGGCCACCTCATGCAGATTCGACAGCAGGGCGGTGCGCAGCTGCGGCGCGTCCGCGCGCAGTTGCGCCTGCTCGGCGGCCGACACCAGCACGGTGACGTCGGTGGCCGCCATGATGTCCAGTTCGCGCGCGCGGGTGCGCTCGGCGCTGCGCAGCAGAGTGGCATCGCCGGCGAGTTCGGCGCCGCGGCGTTCGCGCAGGTAGTGCAGGTCCACGGTGTCGAACAGCGTGCGTGCCTGCGGAGCGTACTGTTTCAGTAGCGGCAGACAGGCGTGCGCCACGTGATGACGCACCAGCAGCACGGCCGCGAACCGCGCGCCGTGCGTGCGTAGCCAGCCGCCGATGCCGTCCAGGAAGGGGGCGTACCAGACTTCCACGCCCAACTGCTGCAGCGCCAGGGTATGGCGCCCGGCGTGTTCGCGCCGGGTGGGGACGAACACCACATGGGCGCCTTCCTCGCGCAGCAAGCGGATCAGGTTGAACTGTCGCAGCGATCCGGAGTCGCGGTCCGGTTGCGGCACGCATTCGTCCAGGATCAGCACCTGACGTTGCGCGCGGTGCAGCTGCGCCGGCCCCGGCACCGTGCCTGCTCGCAGCTGCTCCGGCAGCACGTGTCGCCACTTCTCGGCGAATACCGCCTGGTTGCGGACCTGGTAGGCCTTCACCCCGACCCGGGGATCGGTGCCATTGCTGGTGCCTTCGTCGTGCGCCACCACGCTGGCCGGTTGCACCAGGACCTGGTGACCGGCCGCGCGCACCGCGAATGCCAGGTCGGTGTCCTCGTAATAGGCGGGCATGTAGCGGCGATCCAGTCCGCCCAGCGTCTGCAGCAAGGCGCGCGGCAGCGCGATGGCCGCGCCCGAGCAGTAATCCATCGCACGCACGTAGGCGTAACGCGGGTCGTCGGCCGACTCGAAACGGCCATAGCTCCAGGCGCTGCCATCGGCGAACACCACGCCGCCGGATTCCTGCAGCCGCCCGTCCGGATACACCAGCTGCGCGCCGACCAGCCCAACGTCGGGAGCCTGGTCGAAGGTGTCGATCAGCCGATCCAGCCAGCCAGGCTGCGGAATGGTGTCGTTGTTGAGCAGCACCACATAGTCGCCGCGTGCCAGCATGATGCCGTCGTTGCAGGCAGCGATGAAGCCGCCGTTGCTGGAACGCCGGTGGTAGTGCAGACCCGTGATCCGCGGCAGCTGCTCGGTGGTGGCGTCGCTGCTGCCATCGTCCACCACCACGATTTCCACCGCCAGCTGCGGCGGATGCGCGGCCAGCGCGCGCAGGCAGGCCAGCGTATGCGCGATGTGGTTGTACACGGGAATCACCACCGTCACCCGCGGGCTGGCGCTATGCGGCAGCGCGAATGCGGCAAATGGCGCAGGCGGCGGCAACCACAATGGCGTGCCGAGCGCGACCGGTGGCGCCTGGGTGTGCACGCGGATGCGCTGCCAGGTGGCGCGCCAGCCACGTGTGCGCAGGCTCGCCACGCTGCGGTGGATCAGGCCGAGCACGCGGTTGAACAGATAACGCGCGTCGGCCAGGGACATCGACATTCCTTGAAAACTCCAGCGTGCAGCTCATGCAAGGTGACGCGCAGTCGTCGGGCAAGGCGTGGACGGCGCGGTGGACCCGCAGTGTACGAGGGGTGGCCGCCGATTCCGAGCATCGCCGGCGGGATGGTCCGCATGGGTGGACCGTGCGCAGCGTTTTGTAAGCCACGCTTAAGTCGACGGGGCCGGCGGGCGGCAGCCATGGCACCGCTGCGCTAGACTCGCCGGACTCTACATTCCCGCATCCCCGTGCCCCGACGCTACGACCACGACGATCCCGAAGACTTCGAGGACGACTCCCATGAGCAAGGCTCCCGCTGGCAACGCAGGCTGATCGTCTGGGGATTTGCCGCGTTCGCGCTTGCGCTCGGCTTTCTGATTCCCTACACGGTGTATCTGAACCAGCAGGTCAGCCAGCGGTTCGGCGAACTGCGGTGGCAGATCCCGACCCGGGTGTACGGGCGCCCGTTGGTGCTGGTTCCCGGCAACGCGCTGGACGCGGCGACCTTGAAGACCGAGCTGGACGCGGCGTCCTACCGCGACGATGGGCAGGCCAAGCTCGCCGGTACCTACCAGCAGGACGGCAGCCGTTTCACCATCGCCAGCCGTGGCTACAACGACGTGGATGGTGCGGTGCCGGCGCGCCGCATCGAGGTGGCGCTGTCCGGTGGTCGGGTGGCCAGCCTGCGCGATACCGGTACCCGCAAGGCGCTCAAGAGCGCGCGGCTGGATCCGGCGCGCATCGCCACCCTGTACGGGCAGAAGCAGGAAGAACGTCGCCTGGTGCGCATGGAAGAGGTGCCGGAGTTGCTGGTCACCGGCCTGCAGGCGGTGGAAGATCGCGACTTCAACAGCCACCACGGCATCGATCTGAGCGGCATGGTGCGCGCGGCCTGGATCATGCTGCGTTCGGGCGGGCAGGTGCGGCAGGGTGCCAGCACACTGACCCAGCAGCTGGCCCGCAGCGGCTTGCTGGGCATTGGCAAGGAGCAGACGCTGACCCGCAAGTTCAACGAGATCCTGTATGCGGTGATCATGGAGGCGCGCTACGACAAGCGCACCATCCTGGAGGCGTATCTCAACCAGGTGTATCTGGGCCAGCGTGGCGGGCAGGCGATTCACGGCGTGTCCTCCGGCGCGGAGCTGTGGTTCGGCCGCGAGCTCAACTCGATGACCACCGAGCAGATCGCGCTGTTGATCGGGCTGGTGAAAGGCCCTTCGTACTACGACCCCCGGCGTAACCCGGAACGCGCGCTGGACCGGCGCAACTTCGTCCTCGGCAAGTTGCAGGAGAACCGGCTGATCGACGCCGCCGAGTACAAGCGCGCACTGGCCGCGCCGCTGGGCGTGCCGAAGGAGCCGGGCCTGGTCGCCGCCAACCGTTTCCCCGCCTATGTGGATCTGGTACGGCGCCAGTTGGCGCACGATTACCCGGAAGGCGTGCTGCAGGGTGCAGGCATGAGCGTGCTGACCGGCATGTCGCCTTCGGCCCAGGCCTATGCCGAAGGCGCGGTGACCGGAACCATCAAACGCCTGGACAACAAGAAACGCCCGCCGCTGCAGGCCGGGCTGGTGCTGACGGACGTGCACAACGGCGACGTGCTGGCGGTGGTCGGCAGCCGCGACGTGGCCAAGCCGGGCTTCAATCGCGCGGTGGAAGCGCAACGGCCGGTGGGATCGTTGCTCAAGCCCTTCGTCTACATGCTGGCGCTGGCGTCGCCGGACCGCTGGGCGCTGTCCAGCTGGGTCGACGATTCGCCGGTGAGCGTGCGGCTCAGTCGCGGCAAGATCTGGTCGCCGGGCAACTCCGACAACCGCAGCCACGGCACGGTGCGGCTGATCGATGCGCTGGCGCATTCGTACAACCAGGCCACGGTGCGGGTGGGCATGCAGGTGGGTGCCGACCGCATCGCGCAGCTGATCCAGGTGCTGGCCGGGATCAAGGCCGACGCCAATCCATCGCTGATCCTGGGCGCCACCGACCAGAGCCCGTACGGCATGGCGCAGCTGTATCAGTTCCTTGCCGCCGGCGGGGAAATCCAGCCGTTGCACGCGGTGCGTGGGGTACTCGATCCGCAGGGCAAGCTGCTCAAGCGTTACGACAAGACGCCCGCGCCGGCGCAGGAAGGCGATTCGGTGGCTGCCAATCTGATCAGCATCGGCCTGCAGCAGGTGGTCAGCGGTGGTACTGCGCGGCAGCTGCTGGGCGATGGCCTGGGGCGCCTGGCGCCGGCCGGCAAGACCGGAACCTCCAACGACGGCCGCGACAGCTGGTACGCCGGCTACACCGGCGATCACCTGGCGGTGATCTGGATGGGCAACGATCAGAACGAACAGACCGGCCTGTATGGCGCCACCGGCGCGATGCGGGTGTGGTCGAGCATCTTCGCGCGCCTGCCCAGCGCGCCGCTGAAGGTCAGTGGCAAGGGGCTGGACTGGCAATGGGTGGACGCGGCCGGCACCGGGGTGACCGATGCGGGCTGTCCGGGCGCGCGCCAGTTCCCGTTCGTGGTTGGGTTCACGCCGGCCTTCGTCCCTTGCACCAGCACTGCACCGCCCCTCGAGGGCGCGCCGGGCGAGGCGGCTGCGCCTGCCGAGCAATCCGGCGGTGGCGGCTGGCGACGTTTCTTCGGTCTGGAAAAGAAGCCGGAAGAACCCGCACCCACGCCCGCAACGGCGCCCCCTGCGCAATGATTGGAGCCATCCCATGACCCGATTGCATCGTTTTCTCGCCCTGATCGGTGTGCTTGCCGCAGTCACCGCCTGTGTCAGTGCGCCGCCCACACCGCCACCGACCCCGGTGGACCCGACTACGCCGACGCAACGGTTGTTGCTGATCGAACGCGAGGCCGGCGCCGACGATACCGAGTTGTCGGTCCAGCCGCTGCGCGACCCGCAGGTGGACGATCTGCGCGAGACCGCCAAGACCCGCCGCCAGGCCGGCGATCTGGCGGGCGCGGCGGCGGCGCTGGATCAGGCGCTCGGGCTGGTGTCCGGCGATCCGGCGATCCTGCAGGAGCGCGCCGAAGTGGCGGTGCTGCAGGCCGATTGGCCGGCCGCCGAACGCTACGCCAAGCAGGCGGTGGATCTGGGCTCCAAGACCGGCCCGCTGTGCCGGCGGCATTGGGCCACCATCGAGCAGTCGCGACTGGCGCGCGGCGAGAAGGAGAATGCAGCCTCGGCCAAGACGCAGATCGCCGGCTGCACCGTGCCGGGAATGAAGCGCTATTGAGCGATGCACGCACCGGACGCGTTGCGCCCGGCCGGATCGCCGGCGGGAGCATGCAGCGCCGTCTGGTGCGTGTGCCAAGGGCCTGCGCCAGACGCGGACTGGGGCTGCCCGGCTTCGGTGATCCCGCGCAGTCAGATCTGTCGTTGCGTGGGCGCGGCGACGCCGGCACCCGCCGGTCTGGCGTGGCCTTTGCAGCGACGGCCGCATAGCCGATCCGCGACGTTCCGATAGCGGCACGGTTGCACCGGCATGGTCCCGGCGCCCGTATCGCCCGCGCATTGCGGGGGCCGCCGGTCGCCGACGGCCCGACCAGGATCGGGCAGCATCACCCCCCACGCGCTAGGCTGGCGCGTTTTCCACCCGCATCCGTTCGGTCCCATGTCCCAACTTGCCACTGCCAGCATCGAAGCGCTCAGCGAGGGCGGGGCGCTCGCGCGTCAGCTCGATGCGTTCGCACCGCGTGCAGCGCAGCTGCGCCTGACCGGTGCCATCGCCGAGACATTGGAGCAACGCGACGTGCTGCTGGCCGAAGCCGGCACCGGCACCGGCAAGACCTATGCCTATCTGGTGCCGGCGTTGTTGTCCGGACTGAAGACCATCGTCTCCACCGGTACGCGCGCGCTGCAGGACCAGCTGTTCCACCGCGACCTGCCGCGCGTGCGCGCCGCGCTCGGCGTCGGTCTGCGCAGTGCGCTGCTGAAGGGCCGGGCCAATTATCTGTGCAAGTACCGCACCCAGCAGGCGCGTGGCGAACCGCGCTTTGCCACGCCCGAGCAGGTCACCCAGTTCCAGCGCATCGTGGCCTGGAGCGGGCGCACCCAGTACGGCGACATGGCCGAACTGGACGCCCTGCCGGACGACTCGCCGCTGCTGCCGATGGTGACCTCCACCGTCGACAACTGCCTGGGCACCGACTGCCCGTTCTACAGCGAGTGCTTCGTGGTGCAGGCGCGCCAGCGTGCGCAGGCGGCCGACCTGGTGGTGGTCAACCATCATCTGCTGCTGGCCGATCTGGCGCTCAAGCAGGAAGGCTTCGGCGAAATCCTGCCGGGTGCGCAGGCCTTCGTCATCGACGAAGCGCATCAGTTGCCGGAGCTGGCGGCCAACTTCTTCGGCGAAAGTTTCGGTATGCGCCCGTGGCAAGAGCTGGCGCGCGATTGCATGGTGGAAGCGCGTCTGGTCGCCGGCGCGCAGGCCAGCCTGCAGGCGCCGATCCTGGCGCTGGACGATGCCTTGCGCAGTCTGCGCGCCGGGATGGAAGGGCTGCCGCCGCGTGGCACGCAGTGGCGGGCCCTGGCCAAGCCGCAGGTGCGCGATGGCTTCGATGCGGTGCTCTCGGCACTGGCGGGCTTGGGCGAGGCCTTGCTGCCGCTGCGCGAGGCCTCGCCCGGTTTCGATGGCTGCACGGCGCGAGCGCAGGAAGCCCTGAATCGGCTGTCGCGCTGGCTGGGCGAAGACCTGCCGGTGGCCGATTTCGCGCAGGATCCGCCGCAGCAGACAGTCGATAACGATGTGCTCTGGTACGAGCTGAGCCCGCGCGGGTTCCGCTGCCAGCGCACGCCGCTGGACGTGTCCGGACCGCTGCGCGAACACCGCGAAAAGTCGCAGGCGGCCTGGGTGTTCACGTCGGCCACGCTGGCGGTGGGTGGCGAGTTCGATCACATCGCCATGCGGCTGGGGCTGAGCGATCCGGTGACCTTGCTGCAGCCCAGTCCGTTCGACTGGACGCGCCAGGCGCTGTGCTATCTGCCGCCGAATCTGCCCGATCCGGCGGCGCGCGGCTTCGGCACTGCACTGATCGCGGCGTTGATGCCGGTGCTGGAGGCCTCCAACGGCCGTGCGTTCCTGCTGTTCGCCTCGCACCGCGCGTTGCGCGAGGCCGCCGACGCGCTGCGCGGCGCACGGTGGCCGTTGTTCGTGCAGGGCGAAGCGCCGCGCGCCACCTTGCTGCAGCGGTTCCGCGATTCAGGCAACGGCGTGTTGCTGGGCTCGGCCAGCTTCCGCGAAGGCGTGGACGTGGTGGGCGACGCGCTCAGCGTGGTGGTGATCGACAAACTGCCGTTCGCCGCCCCCGACGACCCGGTGTTCGAAGCGCGGCTGGATGCGATTCGCCGCGAGGGCGGTAACCCGTTCCGCGACGAGCAGTTGCCGCAGGCAGTGATCGCACTCAAGCAGGGCGTGGGCCGGTTGATCCGCAGCGAAACCGATCGCGGCGTGCTGGTGCTGTGCGATCCGCGACTGATCACCAAGAGCTACGGGCGCACCTTCATGACATCCTTGCCACCGTTTGCGCGCACGCGCGAGATTGCCGATGTGCAGGCGTTTTTTGAGGAGCCGGGACTGGGGACCGGGGACCCGGGACCCGGGTAAGGGCAGGGCCGAGGTCTCATGGCGGTCGCGTGTCGCGCTCGCGTGCAACAGCAACGGCGCAGGTGGCGCATTCAGGATGTCGCCTTGGCCCTCGAATCGCTCGGTTGAACTGCGCCTTCCCGCGTCCCCAGTCCCGGGTCCCCGGCCCCGGCCCCGGCTATTCGGCCGCCTCGGCCGCTCGAATCGATCGGTTAGACTTTGCGCCTTCCCGGGTCCCCAGTTCCGGGTCCCCGGCCCCGGCGCTCTTCCATGAACATCCTTGCTTTCGAAACCTCCACCGAAGCCTGTTCCGTGGCGTTGCACGTGGACGGCCGGGTCAGCGAGCGCTTCGAACTGGCGCCGCGTCGCCACGCCGAGCTGGCCTTGCCCTGGGCCGAGCAATTGCTGGCCGACGCCGGCATCGCGCGGCGCCAGCTCGATGCGATCGCGGTCGGACGCGGGCCCGGTGCCTTCACTGGCGTGCGGCTGGCGATCGGCATCGCACAGGGCATTGCCCTGGCCCTGGATCTGCCGGTGCTGGCGGTCTCCACACTGCAGGTGCTGGCCCTGCGCGCACCGGCAGAGGCGACGCATGTGCTGGCCAGCATCGATGCGCGCATGGGCGAGGTCTACGCCGGGGTGTTCGCGCGCACCACCGACGGACTGCTGGAACTGGCCCCGGAGCGCGTATGTGCCCCCGATGCGGTGGTCGTACCGGATGCGGTGCAGTGCTTGGCCGGGGTGGGAACCGGATTTGCGGCCGCCGACGCGTTGCTGCAGCAGCGCTTTGCCGCGCAGCTGAGCAGCGTGGATGCGGGCGCCTTGCCGCATGCCGCCGACCTGCTCGCGCTCGCCGTGCCCGCGCTGCACCGGGGCGAGGGGCTGGCGCCGGAGCGCGTGGAGCCGGCGTACCTGCGCGACGATGTCGCACTCACCCTGGTCGAGCAGCAGGCCGCGCGCGCCGTCAAGGCGGCTGGCATCGCCCCATGACCGGAGCGGATGCGCAACGCGCGCGCTTTCGTGGCTGCCTGCTCGGCTTGGCAGCCGGCGATGCGCTCGGCACCACGCTGGAATTCCGGCCACCCGGCAGTTTCACCCCGATCGACGACATGTGCGGCGGCGGCCCGTTCGCGTTGCGGGCGGGGCAGTGGACCGACGACACCTCGATGGCGCTATGCCTGGCGCACAGCCTGCTGCATCGGCAGGGCTTCGACGCCGCCGACCAGATGAACCGCTACTGCAACTGGTACCGGCACGGTTATCTCAGCAGCACCGGTGCCTGCTTCGATATCGGCGGTACCGTGCGGCAGGCGTTGGAACGCTATCTGGATGGCGGCCCGGCCTTCAGCGGCAGCACCGATCCGCGCTCGGCCGGGAATGGTTCGCTGATGCGGCTTGCGCCGGTGGTCATGTACTACGCGCACCGCCCGGACGAGTTGGGCGCGCGTGCCGCGGATAGTTCGCGCACCACGCATGCCGCCGCCGAGGCCCTGGACGCCTGCCGCCTGTTTGCGGTCCAGTTGAGGGTCGCCTTATTGGGTGGCACCCGTGAGCAGGTGCTGGGCGCGCCGTGCGCGGAACTGACCACCCCGACCGTGCGCGCCTTGTCCACGCGCGACCACGTGGCCGTGCCCGCCGCGCAGATCCGCGGCACCGGCTACGTGGTGGATGCGCTATCGGCGGCGCTGTGGTGCTTCGCCACCACCGGCACCTTCGCCGAGGCGGTGCTGCGCGCGGCCAATCTGGGCGACGATGCCGACACCACGGCCGCGATCTGCGGCCAGCTCGCTGGCGCGTTCTACGGCGTCGAAGGGATTCCCCCCGCCTGGCGCGAACGCGTGCAGGATGCGGCCGAGATCATGGCGCTGGCCGACCGATTGCACGCTGCGGCACAGCTGGCCTGAGGCGCTGGCCAGCGCTGAAGCGGTGTCAGCGGTCGTCGTGCAGCTCGCCGCCGGGCAGGAACAGCCAGGTCCGCGTGACTTCGAGAATGTCCACGTCGTCCTTGGTGCGGGGCAACGGCGGGAACGGCTGAGCCAGCTCCACCACGCGCAGCGCCGCAGCGTCCAGCGCCGGGACGCCGCTGGAAATCAGCACGCGGCTGCTTTCCACGCTGCCATCGCGGCGCACGCCCACGCTGATGACCACCTTGCCGCCCAGTCGGCGCCGGCGCGCGTCGTCGGGATAGTTCAGGTTGCCCACGCGCTCGGCGCGGTCCACCCAGGCGCGCAGATAGTTGGCATAGGCGTACTCGCGGGTGCTGGCGGAAACGAACTTGCGGTTCGGCCGCTTGGCGTACTGCTCCGAGCGCAGATGCACCTCGGCGGCCAGCCGCGCCATCTCCGCATCGCGCTGGATGCGTTGCGCATCGGCCGGAGTGAGCGGATCGGTCTGCGGATCCGGTTGTGGGATCGGCAGGGCCTGTTCGCCGCGGCGGCTGCTCACCACCCGGGTCTGGGTCGGTGCGGGGGCCTGCACGCTGGTGGCGCGCTGCGCCTGCGGCGCCAGCCCGGTGCGGTCTTGTGGCACCACGCCGGGCTGGCTGTCGCGCGGGCGCTGGGCGGTGGCGTGGTCGCCGCCGCCCTGCTGGTTGGCCTGGGCCAGGAAGTCGGCCTGCTTGGGCGTCAACGGGGTGCTGGTCTGGCTGAAGATCACGTCCAGGGTCGGCACCAGCGGCGCATCCTCGCTGACCGCAAAGCCCACGCCCAGGATCAGCGCGCCATGCAGCAACAGCGAGATCACCAGCGTGGTGGTCAGCCGCCGGCGCTCGTCCAGCGGTGCCGGCAGGGCTGCGGCCGTGCTCATTGCGGCGTGCCGGCCTCGATCGCATCGAACAGCAGCCCGGCGATGTTCAGCCCGAACTGCGCGTCCAGCTCGCGCACGCAGGTGGGGCTGGTCACGTTGACTTCGGTCAGATAGTCGCCGATCACGTCCAGACCGACGAAGCGCATGCCGCGGCGGCGCATTTCCGGGCCCACCTGCGCGGCGATCCAGCGGTCGCGCTCGGACAGCGGCCGGCCTTCGCCGCGCCCGCCGGCGGCCAGGTTGCCGCGGAATTCGTCGCCCTGCGGAATCCGCGCCAGGCAATAGTCCACCGGCACGCCGTCCACCAGCAGGATGCGCTTGTCGCCGGCAGTGATGTCGGGGATGAAGCGCTGCGCCAGGGTCAGCTTGCGGTTGCCGTCGGTCAGCGTCTCCAGGATCACGTTGAGGTTGGGGTCGCCGGTGCCGCTGCGGAAGATCGAGCGCCCGCCCATGCCGTCCAGCGGCTTGAGTACGGCCTGGCCGTGCTCGAGCACGAAGGCCTTGAGCGCGGCCGCGTCGCGGCTGACCAGGGTGGGCGGGCAGCACTGCGGGAACAGCAGCGCGGCCAGCTTCTCGTTGTAGTCGCGCAGGCCCTGCGGGTCGTTGACGATCTGCGCGCCGGCGCGCTGGGCGGCGCTCAGCACCTGGGTGTCGTAGACGAACTCCGCGTCCACTGGCGGGTCCTTGCGCATCAGCACCACCTGGCCCGGTCCGAATGCCAGCTCGGCGAACTCGCCCAGGGTGAACCAGCCGCTCTTGTCGTCACGCACGCTCAACGGCGCGACCTGCGCTACCGCGCGGCCTTCGCGCAGGCTCAGCCCGCCCGGGCGCACGTAATGCAGGCGGTGGCCGCGGCGCTGGGCTTCCAGCAGCATGGCGAAGGTGGTGTCTTTGGCGATCTTGATGGAGGCGATGGGATCCATCACCACGACGACGTCGAGCGACATGGGGCTAAACCTTTCGAACAGGCTGCCGATGGTAACTTCAAGCGGTGGGCGATGGCGCGCCCGGCCCGGTCGCAGATGCGCGACTTGCCGGTTTCGACGCACCCAGGCGCGGTCGGAACGTCCGCCTGGCGGGGGCCCGGCAAGGCGCCCTTGACAGTCAATGCGGGTCTTGGGATATACATGCAGTTTCGTAGCGACGTCAGAAGGGATAGAAGCGTCGCGCGCCCGGGGATATTTGCATGAGTGAAAACATGGCTGCGGGTGGGGAACTCGCAGGACTGAAGGTGATGGTCATCGACGATTCGAAGACCATTCGCCGCACCGCCGAGACGCTGTTGAAGCGGGAAGGCTGTGAAGTAGTCACAGCAACGGATGGTTTCGAGGCACTGGCCAAAATTGCGGACCAGCAACCTCAGATCATTTTCGTCGACATCATGATGCCGCGCCTGGATGGGTACCAGACGTGCGCGTTGATCAAGGGCAACCAGCTCTTCAAATCGACGCCGGTGATCATGTTGTCGTCCAAGGATGGCCTGTTCGACAAGGCTCGCGGCCGCATCGTCGGCTCCGAGCAGTATCTGACCAAGCCATTCACTCGTGAAGAATTACTGAGCGCGATCCGCACGTACGTCCACGCCTGACCAGGGGGAAAGGCAACATGGCTCGAATTGTATTGATCGAGGACTCGCCCACCGATCGGGCAGTCTTCAGTCAATGGCTGGAAAAAGCCGGCCACACGGTGGTCGCCACCGATAACGCCGAAGAAGGACTGGAGCTGGTGCGCAGCCAGGCGCCCGATCTGGTGCTGATGGACGTGGTGTTGCCCGGCATGAGCGGCTTTCAGGCCACGCGTGCGCTCGCACGTGACCAGGCCACCAAGGACATCCCGGTGTTGCTGGTCAGCACCAAGGGCATGGAAACCGACAAGGCCTGGGGTCTGCGACAAGGTGCCAGCGACTACATCGTCAAGCCGCCGCGCGAAGACGATCTGCTCGCGCGCATCAAACAACTGGTGCGTTGATGCGCTCTCCATTCGACATTCTCGAAGACTACGAACGGCGTAGTCTCGCGCACGCCACGCCGCTGCCGGAACGCCAGTTCTCGGCAGACATCTGGCGTGGCGTCGGCTATCGCGTCGGCACCCGGCGGCTGGTTTCGGATTTCCGCGAAGTGGCGGAAATCGTGCCGATGCCGCCAGTGACGCCGGTGCCGGGCGCCCAGCCCTGGCTGCTGGGCGTGGGCAACCTGCGCGGCAACCTGTTTCCGGTGATCGATCTGAAGCAGTTCCTGGAAGGCCGGCGCACGGTGCTGCAGGAAGGCCAGCGCGTGCTGATCATGCGCCAGAGCGGCGGCGACGTTGCGCTGACCATCGACGAGCTCTACGGCCAGCGCAGCTTCGAACAGGCCCAGGCGGTCGAGCCCGGCGAGCTGGCGCAAGGCCGCTACGCGCACTTCATCGACCGTGCCTTCCGCAACGAGACGCAGGACTGGGGTGTGTTCTCCCTGGCGTTGCTGTCGCGCACTCCTGAATTCCGGCAGGCCGCGGCCTAATCCGCAAGCCGCCACGTCATACAGATCGAGGTCGAACCATGAGTACCGCCCCGGACGCCCGCAAGACCAACAAGCTCGGCAGCGTCAGTACCAGCTTCTGGCTTGGCCTGCTGGTGTTGTCGATGATCGTGTTCGGCGCCAATACCGGCGTCGCCACCTGGCAGGGCAGCCGGCTTGCCGGCGCCGGCACCGGCGCCGCCGACCTGCAGGTGCTCTCGCAACAGCTGGCCAACCAGGGCCGCGAAGCGGTCTCGGGCGATACGAAGGCGTTTGCCGCGTTCAAGGACACCAAGGCCCGCATCGACAGCACGGTCAGTGAACTGGATGGCCGCTTCGGCAAGGAAGGCTCGGTGGCCGGCCCGATGGCGCAGCTCAAGGCGACCTGGGTGCCGCTGGGCAAGAACGCCGAACAGGTCATCGCCAGCGAGACGGCAGTGCTCGGCCTGGCCGGCAATGCCGAACGGTTCTCCGGCAGCGTGCCGCAGCTGCAGGCGCAGTTGAACGAAGTGGTGCGCGCGATGACCGCCAGCGGCGCGCCCGCTTCGCAGATCTACAACACGCTGCAGCAGGTGGTGGTGGCCGGCACCATGGCCCGCCGCGTCACCGAAATGCGCGCCGGCGGCGCCAACGCCGCCGCCTCTGGCGATGCGCTGGCGCGCGACTCGGTGGTGTTCACGCAGATGCTGGAAGGCCTGCGCGCAGGCAACGACGAGCTCGGCATCGCCGCCGTTCGCAATCCGGCTGCCCTGGCGGCGCTGGAGCAGTCGCAGACGCAGTGGGCGACGATGAAGAAGGACATCGACGCCATCCTGGCCAGCTCGCGCAACCTGTTCGCGGCGCAGTCCTCGGCGGCGGCGCTGACCGCCGGCTCCGGCAAGATGCTCGACGACAGCAAGCAGCTGTTCGACGCGTTCTCCGCGTTCGGTTCGGCGCGTGACACCCGGCTGTTCCCGAATTTCTGGCTGGGCGTGATCTCCGGCCTGGTTGCCTTGCTGGCCATCGTCGGCTTCGTGTGGAGCTCGGTGCGGGTGCGCACCCGCGAGCAGGACGTGCGCTACCAGGCGCAGGTGGAATTCAACAGCCGCAACCAGCAGGCGATCATGCGCCTGCTGGATGAAATCAGCTCGCTCGGCGAAGGCGACCTGACCGTGAAGGCCTCGGTGACCGAGGACATGACCGGTGCCATCGCCGACGCGATCAACTACGCCGTGGACGAGCTGCGCCACCTGGTGACCACCATCAACGACACCTCGGCCAAGGTGGCCGTGTCGACCCAGGAAACCCAGGCCACCGCGATGCAGCTGGCCGAAGCGGCCGGCCAGCAGGCCAACCAGATCACCACGGCCTCCGAGCGCATCAGCGAAATCGCGGCCAGCATCGAACAGGTGTCGCGCAACTCCACCGAGTCGGCCGAAGTGGCGCAGCGCTCGGTGGTGATCGCCGCCGAAGGCGCGGGCGTGGTGCGCGAGACGATCCAGGGCATGGACCAGATCCGCGACCAGATCCAGGAAACCTCCAAGCGCATCAAGCGCCTGGGCGAGTCCTCGCAGGAGATCGGCTCGATCGTGGAACTGATCAACGACATTTCCGAGCAGACCAACATCCTGGCGCTCAACGCCGCGGTGCAGGCCGCCTCGGCGGGCGAGGCCGGTCGCGGTTTCGCGGTGGTGGCCGACGAAGTGCAGCGCCTGGCCGAACGTACCTCCGGTGCGACCCGGCGGATCGAAGGCCTGGTGCAGACCATTCAGGCCGATACCAACGAAGCGGTCAGCTCGATGGAGCAGACCACCTCCGAAGTGGTGTCCGGTGCACGCCTGGCCGAAGACGCCGGCACCGCGCTGACCGAAATCGAGCGCGTGTCCAACGCCTTGAACAACCTGATCAAGAACATCTCCATCGCCGCGCACCAGCAGTCTGCCGCGGCGACGGACATCACACAGACCATGGGCGTGATCCGTCAGATCACCAGCCAGACATCGCAGGGTGCGGAACAGACGGCCGAGTCGATCGGCAACCTGGCTCAGCTCGCTGCCGATCTGCGCCGTTCGGTCGCCGACTTCAAGCTGCCGGCGTGACCACGACGCGGAACGGGAAAGGATCAGCAGATGGCGCGTAGTCGCATTACGTCGATGCAGGAAGTGACCGGTGGCCGCGCAAGTGGTGGACCGGCCGTAGTCAGGGGGCTGCAATGAGTGCGCTTCGCGATGCGATGAGCCACGCCGCGCTGGGCTGGGTCAAGCCGGAGCTGGACGAGACCTTGCGCCAGGCGCGCAACGAGATCGAGTACTTCGCCGAAGAACCGTCCGACACCAGCCGGATGCGTTTCTGCGCCGGTTACCTGCACCAGGTGCAGGGCACCTTGCGCATGGTCGAGCTGTATGCTCCGGCGATGGTGGCCGAAGAGCTGGAACTGCTGGCCCAGGCCGTGCAGGCCGGCGAGGTGGCCGACCGCGACGAGGCCTGCGCCATGCTGATGCGCGGCACCGTGCTGCTGCCCGATTACCTGGAGCGCCTGCAGAACGGCCATCGCGATATTCCGATCGTGCTGCTGCCGCTGCTCAACGAAATCCGCGCCACCCGCGGGCAGCCGGGCCTGAGCGAGAGCGTGCTGTTCGCGATCGACCCGCAGGCCGCTGCGGCCACCCAGGCCGAGCTGGATCACGCGCGCGGCAGCCTGAGCGGGCGCAATCGCGAACTGCTCGATACCGTCGGCAGCGCGGTGAAGGAAGAATTGTTGCGCGTCAAGGACGCGCTGGACCTGCACCTGCGCACGGGCGGCGAGATCGCCGAGCTGCAGACCCAGGTCAAGGACCTCACCAGCGTCGCCGACACCCTCGGCATGATGGGCCTGGGCGTGGCCCGCAACGTCGTCGTGCAGCAACGCGATGCGCTGGCGCGGGTGGTCGATGGCCAGGTGCAGATGGACGAAAGCGTGCTGCTGGATATCGCCGGCGCGCTGCTGTACGTGGATGCCTCGCTGGACGATCAGGTCGCCAGCCTCGGCGCCGATGTCGGCGACGGCGACGAAGCCAGCAACAGCGCCAATTCCTCGGAAGTGCGGCGCACGGTGGACGTGCTGGCGCAGGAAGCGATCGCCAACTTCGGCACGGCGCGCGAACACTTCGTGGCCTTCATCGAAACCAACTGGGATCATTCCCGGCTGGCCGAGGTGCCGCATCTGCTGGGCGAAGTCGGCGGTGCGTTGCGCATCCTCGAACTGCCGCAGGCGGCCGACTACCTGGAAGGCGTGCGCCGTTATGTCGATCTGGAACTGATCGGCAAACGACGCGTGCCCAGCGGGCGTCAGCTGGACACGCTGGCCGATGCGATGGCCAGCCTGGAGTACTACCTGGAAGCCCTGCGCGAACGCCGCCCCGGCCGCGAGGAGATCCTGGACATCACCCGCAACAGCCTGGAAACGCTGCGCTATTGGCCGTTGCCGTCCGGGCAGCCGTCCGAATTGCCGGTAGGCACCGATCAGCCCGGCGTCATCGCCGAGCTGTCGCCGGCCATCGCCTCGCCCGCTCAGCCGGCTGCCGGCGTGGCTGGCGCCGCCGCCAATGAAGCACTGGCTGCCCCGGCTGTGGAATGGGCCAACCAGACGGTGGTGGAAGCGCCGTTCGCGGCCAGCGCGGTGCACGACACCGGCGCGGCTGCGACCGATACCGCGTTTTCGTTCGACCCGGTCGCCGCCGAGGAGACCCTCTCCGGTCAGGCGCACGTGCCGTTTACAGTTGCGCCGCTGGAGCTGTCCGACGATGGCGCGCAGGCCCCCGGCGATTGGCAGCTGGAAACCACCGCACAGGCCGCGCCGATCGCTGCGTCTGCGTTCGATCCGGTCTCGGCCGAGCAGGATGGCCATGGCGCCAGCGAGGCCGCGCAGGTCAGTTACACCGTGGATCTGAGCGCGCTGGAGCAGGAACACGCGGCCACGCCGATGATCGCCGATCAGCAGGCGCCGCCGACGATCGAACAGATCGTGCTTCCCGACGATGCGGATCAGGCCGGCGCGCCGCTGGACTTCATCGCCGAGAACGACGCACGCCGCGCGCAGAGCAGCATCGAGGATGCGTTCTCGCCGCCGCCGGCTCCGCCGCATGAACCGGACGGTCCGTTCGTGGACACCGCGCCTGGGTCTGCCGATGCACCGGTCGACGCGCCTGCCGAGCAGAGCACGCCGCGCGTGCAGCAGGCCGTGGTCAGCGCGTTCGAGCTGGACGACGCGTCGGCGGCGTTCCTGGCCGATCTCGACGCGGCCGCCGCGCAGTTCGATACCGAGCGCCCGCATGCCTCGGCCGGTGGTCAGCAGGACGTGGCCGACCCGGTGCCGGCGCAGGCCAGCGCACCGCAGCCGGCGGTCGAGGCCGGCATTTTCGGCGGCTTCGGCGACAGCGACATCGACGACGACATCCGCGAGGTCTTCCTCGAGGAATTCGACGAAGAACTGGTCAACCTCGGGCAGCTGTTGCCGGTCTGGCGCGCCGCCCCGCACAGCCTGGACAACCTGCGCCCGATCCGCCGCGTGTTCCACACCCTGAAGGGCAGCGGTCGCCTGGTCGGCGCCAGCGTGCTCGGCGAGTTCAGCTGGAAGATCGAAAGCATGCTCAATCGCGTGCTCGACAACTCGCGCCCCGCCAGTCCGGCGGTGGTGGCGATGGTCGAGCTGGCGTACGAGGTACTGCCCCAATTCAATGCCGCCCTGCGCGAGCAGGGCCGGATCGACGCCGATCTGCCGGAAATCCAGGCCGTCGCCGAGCGCGTGGCCAGCGGCGAGGAGGCCTATTACGTGGCTGCAGCGGCCAGCGCCGCGCCGAGTGCGGTGGCCACACCTGTCGCCGCCGGTACGGTGGTGCCCAGCGGCGGAACGCCGGCCTCGGTGGATAGCGTGCTGCGCGAAATTCTCGAAGCGGAAGTCGCCACGCATCTGGAAACGGTCAATGCCTGGCTGCAGACCAGTCAGGCCGAGCCGCAGCTGGCCAGCGAAGAGCTGCTGCGTGCGGTGCACACCATGAGCGGCGCGTTCGCGATGACCGACGTGCCGGAAATCACCCTGGTGACCACGCCGGCCGAGAGTTATGTCAAACGCCTGCTCGCGGCGTCGGTCAAGCCGACCGCCGAGGGTGTCGATGCCATCGCGGCCACTTCCGCGGCGATCGCCGCCACGGTGACCGCGCTGCGTGCCGAGGCGCCGTTGATCCCGTCGTTCGCACCGTTGACCGAACGCCTGCGCGCCCTGGTGGACACGCTACCGGAAGCGCAGTGGCCGCCACAGGCGTTCCTGGACGAGCTGGACGATGCCGACGCGGTGAGCGACGAGGTTGCCGGTCGCGACGCGAGGGTGGAACTGACCGGTGTGGAAGACCTGTCGCGGTATCTGGACGCCGGTGCACTGCTGTCCGACGCCAGCGCGCCGGCAGAGCATCCGCACACCGCCGACGCCGACATCGACGCAGCTGCCGAGGCACCGATCGCGGTGGACGAGCTGGCCGACGCCGAGGCTGGCGAAGACGCCAACCACGCCTTGCAGGCGCCGGCCCCGGGCGACGAAGAGATGCCGTCGCAGGACGTGTCGACCGCGCGGGTGGACGGCGCAGAGACGGCGTTCGACGAGGCCGCCGAGTCCGATCAGGCGGCTGCCGTGCAGGGCGACGCCGCGGCTGTCGACGCCGCAGCCGTCGACCAGCGCGACATCGCGCACGACACGCTGGCCGATGAGCCGGCGGTCGAGGCCGACGCCTGGGACGCTGCCGGACTGCAGCATGCCGGCGCCGCCGATGCGGCATCGCATGAGGCAGCGCATGGCTTGGCCGAACCGGCTTCGACGCAGGAGCATGCCGCGCCCGACGAGGTTTCCTCCTTCGCTGCGGATGATGCGGCGGCGGGCGACACGCCCGCAGAGGCGGCGGACATCGCCGTGGCTGCGCACGACAGCGTGGCAGTGGACGAACTGGCCGACGCGGAAGCCGCGCTCGGGCCCACACAGACGCTCGCCAGTGCGGACGCCGCCGGCGCGGTTGCCGACGAAGCCACGGTCGAAAGCAGCGACGCGCTGGAAGCGGTGCAGACGCAGGCTCCGGTGGCCGAGGAGGCATCTGCTGCGATCGCCGAAGACTGGATGCCGGAAACGGCGGCGCTGGATCACCCGTCGACCGATCAGGACGACGACGCGTACGCCGTGCCGTCGTTTGCGCCCGCTGCGGGCACGCCGGAAGATGCCGGGCACGCTGCCGAGCAAACCACGTACGGCGAGCAGGACGAGCCTGCCCTGATGCACGACGCCGAGGCGCAGCAACACCAGACGCATGCGCCCGCGCAGCCGGACGAGATCGCAGACGCCGAAACGTTCGCGCATCCGCAACAGGAAGCGCAATCGCAACAGGAAGCGCAATCGCAACAGGACACAGGCCTGGACGTGCCTTCGCACTCCGATGCGTACAGCGTACCCAGCGAGCAGGCAGAGGCCAGCGCGCAGGAGGAAACTGTCGCGCCGTCGCACGATCACGTCGCTGGCGCCGACTCCGCCGCCGATGCCGCGCACACGGATGACGCGCACGCAGAGGCCGAGCAGGCCGACGCGGATGTGCCTGCGGAGCAGGCTTCGTCGGAACACACCATCGAATCGGTGCAGGCGTTCGAAATGGCGCACGCGGCCGATCAGGTGGAAGAGGCTGGCGATCCGCAATCGGAGACTGCGCCGGCGTTGCATGCCGGGCCGGTCGCGTCCAGCGAGGCCGATGCACCGTACGAGGGCGACCCTGCATCCGCCGAGGAGATGGCTGGGTCCGATCGAGCCACGTCGCCTGATCACCCCGAGCAGGCCGACTCCGGGCAGCACGCAAGCCACGATGCGCCCGCCGGCGCACACGAGGCCGCACCGGCAGACGCCGAAGCCGAAGCCGCCCTCAGCGCGCCGGTGGCAGACGCCGCCCGTGCCGATACTCTCGGCAGCGATGCCGGTGCCGCGTTCGATATCGGTCCGCTCAATTTCGATCAGCTCGACGGCGAACTGGTCGACATCTTCGTGGAGGAAGGGCGCGATCTGCTGGATCACAGCGACGGGCTGATCGCGCGCATGCGCGAGACGCCGGATGACCGCGACGTGCTCAACGGCTTGCAGCGCGACCTGCATACGCTCAAGGGCGGCGCGCGCATGGCCGGTATCAACGCCATCGGCGACCTCGGGCATGCGATCGAATCGCTGCTCGAAGCGGTGGCGGCCAATCGCACCGACATCGACCGCGACGACGTCCGTCTGTTCGAACGCGGCTTCGATCGCTTGCATCAGTTGCTGACCCGCACCGGCATGCACCGCGCGGTGGCGATGCCCACCGACCTGGTGGAAGCTTTCGAAACCCGCACCCGTGGCCGCAATGCCGCGGAGCCCAGCGATGCGGACGCGCGTGCGATCGCCAAGGCGTCGGTGGAACCGGCTCCGCTGTCGGCACCGATTCCGGTCGAAGGCCAGAGCGAAGAAGACTTCCTGCCGCGCGTGCAGCAGGAGCAGGTGCGCGTACGCGCCGATCTGCTCGACCGTCTGGTCAACCACGCCGGCGAAGTGGCGATCTACCGCTCGCGGCTGGAGCAGCAGCTGGGCGCATTCCGCGGCGCCATGGGCGAACTGGATCGCACCAACGCCCGTCTGCGCGACCAGTTGCGCCGCCTGGATCTGGAAACCGAAGCGCAGATCGTGGCGCGTTATCAGCGTGAGCAGGACCAGGGCGATCGCACCTTCGATCCGCTGGAACTGGACCGCTTCTCCACCCTGCAGCAGCTCAGCCGCGCGCTGAACGAATCGGCGGCCGACTTGGGCGGTTTGCAGGGCGTGCTGGAAGATCTCTCGCGTCAGTACGACGGCTTGCTGCAACAGCAGTCGCGCGTCAGCTCCGAGCTGCAGGACGGCCTGATGCGCGCGCGCATGGTGCCATTCGATGGCCTGGTGCCGCGTCTGCGCCGTGTGGTGCGCCAGGCGGCCAGCGACACCGGCAAGCAGGTGCACCTGGTGCTGGAAGGCACCCAGGGCGAACTGGATCGCAACGTGCTCGATCGCATGGTCGCGCCGCTGGAACACATGTTGCGCAACTCGGTGGCGCACGGGCTGGAAACGCCCGAGCAACGCCGCGAAGCGGGCAAGCCGGAAGAAGGCAGCATCGCGATCCGTCTGCGCCGCGAAGGCTCGGAAATCGTGCTGGAAGTGGCCGACGACGGCGCCGGGCTGGACCGCGACGCGATCCGTCGCCGCGGCGAACAGCGCGGCCTGGTCGAACCGGGCCAGGAGCTGAGCGAGGCCGAACTCGATGGCCTGATCTTCGCATCCGGCTTCAGCACCTCCGAGCAGGTCAGCCAGCTGGCCGGCCGTGGCGTGGGCATGGACGTGGTACGCAACGAAGTGCGCCAGCTGGGCGGATCGGTGGACATCCACTCGGTGCGCGGCCAGGGCGTCACCTTCACCCTGCGCCTGCCGCAGACCCTGGCAGTCACCCAGGCGGTGTTCGTGCGCATCGGCGAAACCACCTTTGCGGTGCCGGTGGCATCGGTCAGTGGTATCGGACGCATCTCGCGCAGCCGTTACGAGTCGGGCGAGGGCGGTTACCACTACGCCGGCGAAGAGTACGTGCTGCACGATCTCGGTTCGCTGGTGGGCCAGGCCCCGGCGCGCGCCGATGGTCAGGCGCAGGTGCCGTTGCTGCTGGTACGCGCCGGCGACCTGCGCGCCGCGGTGGCGATCGATCAGGTGCTGGGCAACCGCGAAATCGTGGTCAAGCCGGTGGGCCTGCAGATCGCGTCGGTGCCGGGTATCTATGGCGCCACCATCACCGGCGATGGCCGCGTGGTGGTGATCCTGGACGTCGCCCCGCTGGTCCGTCGTTACCTCAGCCAACCGGCGCGTCCGGCGCTGGACACCCCGGCCGAAGCGCAGCGCCAGGTGCCGCTGGTGATGGTGGTGGACGACTCGCTGACCATGCGCAAGGTCACCAGCCGCGTGCTGGAACGCCACAACCTGGATGTCACCACCGCACGCGACGGTGTCGAGGCGCTGGAATTGCTCGAAGAGCGCGTGCCCGACCTGATGCTGCTGGATATCGAGATGCCGCGCATGGACGGCTACGAGCTGGCCACCGCGATGCGTGCCGATCCACGCTTCAAGGCGGTGCCGATCGTGATGATCACCTCGCGCAGTGGCGAGAAACATCGCCAGCGCGCCTTCGAGATCGGCGTGCAGCGCTACCTGGGCAAGCCTTACCAAGAGTTGGATCTGATGCGAAACGTGTATGACCTGCTGGGGATCGCCCGTGTCCGAGACTAATGGCGCAATGGGAACTCCGGTGGCCTTGCTGGGCCGGCCCGGTCAGGCGCGCGAGCGTCTGCGCGAGGCGCTGGCCTCGGCCGGCGCCCAGGTCGTGCTGGAAGACGACCCGTCGGCGGTGGACGTGCAGACCTTGCGCGATGCCGAACCGGTGGCGGTGCTGGTGGCGCTGGAACCGGCCATCGAAGACGCGCTCGAAGCCCTGGAGCCGGCCTTCAACCTGCCCGGGGTGACGGTGATCTTCGACGAAGCCGAGCTCACCGTGCGTCGCGAAGGCTGGGAAGCGCAGCGCTGGGTGCGCCACCTGGCCGCCAAGCTGCACGGGCATGCCGACGTGCTGCCGCCGGGCACCGAAAGCGAGCCGTCGCTGCAGCCCGAGCCGGGCCTGGCGCTGGAACCGCAGCAGCATTCGGACCTGCAACTGGACCAACACCTGGAAGCGGCTGCGCATGCCTTCGAAAGCGTGCCGGGCGATGCCTTGTTCGCCCATGCCGCCAGGCCCGCCGAGCAAACCGCAGCGCCGACCCTGGGCGATTCCAGTACCTGGGGCCTGGTCGATGAGGTCACCGTGGTGGCACGCCCGCGTGCCGAGCTGGACGTCGCCGCGCTGTCCACGGGCGGATTGTCGCTGGTGGAGCTGGAGCAGAACGGCGAGCCGACCGGTGCGGTGCTGGTGATGGCCGGCATCGGTGGGCCGGATGCGATCCGTCGGCTGTTGGCCGCGTTGCCGCCGGAGTTTCCGCGCGCCGTGCTGGTGCGCATGACCCTCGATGGTGGCCAGTACGGCAACCTGGTGCGACAGATGGGCCGCGTGTCCGCGTTGCCGGTCGAACTGGGCGAAGCCGGGCAGCTGGTTGCGCCGGCCAAGGTCTACGTGCTGGGCGACGGTGTGGGTGTGCAACGCCATGAAGGCGGGCTGGCCTTCGTGGCGCAGATCGATCCCGCCGGGCTGATCGCCGCGCTGCCGCCCGCCGATAGCGCCGTGCTGATGCTCAGCGGCGCCAACGAGGCATTGGTGGACGCCGCACTGGCGTTGGCTGGGCAGGGCGCCTGGCTGGCTGGTCAGTCCGCCGATGGCTGCTATGACCCTGCCGCTGCCGCCCGTCTGGCGCGCCAGGGCATCTTGATCGCCGATCCTGCGCAGTTGGCGCAGGCGCTGGCACAGCGTTGGCCGGCGTAAGCCGGGCGCTCCCTCTCAGACCGGAATAGTGCGATGAGCTACGCCAATAACGACGAAATCCGCGGCGTCCTGATTCAGGCGGGCAACGAGCGGGTGCTGCTGCCCAACGCCACGGTGGCCGAGGTGATGTCGCGCGTGGCGGTCGAAGCGCTGCCGGACATGCCGCGCTGGGTGGTGGGGCGCATCGACTGGTACGGCTGGAAAGTGCCGCTGCTGTCGTTCGCGCGCCTCAGCGGCCTGGGCGACGAGCCTGCGGCGCTGAACAACAAGGTGATCGTGCTGAAGGCGCTGGGCGGCAATCCCGCACTGCCGTACTTCGCCCTGCTGACGGCTTCGTTCCCGCAACTGATTTCGGTGCCGCGCGACGGCTTGCTGGCGGACGCTTCGGAAGACGCGCTGCCGGACGGCGTGCACATGCGCGTGCTGCTGGGCGAGCAGAGTGCACTGCTGCCGAATCTGGATGCCATCGAGTGGCAGGTGGCGCAGGCGCTTGCAGCGGCCGACGCCGCCTGAGGACGGCTGACCCGGTTTCTGCTTTAGCCGTGTCTCACGCAGGCGGCTATGCGCAACAACGCGGTGATGGAGGCAGGCAATGAGCTTGCCGGCGTTTCTGCCGCGGCGGCATGCCGACGGTGTGCTGCTCTGCGACCTTGCCAGCGTCGACCCTGCCGCGGTCGCCGAGTATCACGCGCGCAATCGTGCGCATCTGGCCGATGCAATGCCGCTGCGGCCGGAGGCGTTCTACACCGCAGAAGGCTGGCGGCGGCTATGCATCGCCTATCGCAATTCCGTGCCAGGCGAACGCGAACTCCAGTTGGTGCTGGTCGCGGCGCAGCAGGTGATCGGCACGGTGGGGTTTACCCAGATCCAGCGCGGTGCGTTTCAGGCCTGCCATCTCGGTTACGGCCTGGATGCGTCCCATCAGGGGCGCGGCCTGATGCAGTGGGCCGCCAGGCAGGGCATCGCGTTCGTGTTCGGTCCCTTGGGCCTGCACCGGGTGATGGCGCAGTACGTGCCGGAGAACGTGCGCAGCGCGCAGGTCCTGGCGCGGCTGGGCTTCCAGATCGAAGGCCGCGCACGGCGTTATCTGCAATTGAATGGCATATGGCGCGACCACGTGCTGAGCAGCCTGTTGCGCGAGGACGGTGAGGCTGGCGAGAACGGTGAGGTGGCCGAAGGCTGATCGGTGCAGCGAAGGCGGGCAGTTGGTGACGTCTCTGCTGTTACTGGTCGTTGCACACTGCTGGCGAGCATCGAGGCCTGTGCCTGCCGGGCTGGCGTCTGAAACCCAGCTACAGGCGCCGGGCTCAATCGGTGCTCGGGGCGACCTGCACCTCGATGCGCAGGCGATCATCCGGTAGCTGCGCATTGGACGCGATCTCGATCTGCGTGGACCAACCGCGATCGCGGCAGGCGGTACGCAGCTGGTCCGCCCAACGCCTGACGTCAGGTGCATCCGGTGTGGCGGCTTCGAGACGCAGCCTGGCCGGCGCGCGATGGCCCGCGCGCAGATGGCGATCGATCCATTCGCCTGGAGTGCTCGACAGTGGCAGCACCTGCGCTGCCGCGGCAGACGCAGCGCGCTGCCGCGCGGTGTCGGATGTCGCAAGCCGGCTGGCCGATATCGGTTGTGACGCCGCTGCCGGCGCCGCTGTTGCTTCGCCCAGCATTGCTGCAGTGTGGTCTGCCGGCCGTCGCTGCGCCGCAGGGGCTGTCAGTGGAGCCGTTTTCGGCGGAATGCGCGGTAGCAGTCCGGAAGACTGAGCGGCTGGGGTGGCACTGTCAGCCTGGATGGAGGGTGGCGACTTGCCGGCTTCGGCGAGTGATCGCTGCTGGGTGTCGATTGCCGGCAGGGGTGCGCCGGGCAGATGTGCCGAGGCGGGCGCCGCTGCGTTCGGCCGCTCTTGCGTGGTCTGCTGCGCGCTGCCGTTGGCAATCGCTGCCATCGGGGCTGCAGGCAGCGGTGGGGCCGGTGCAGCAGCCATCGGTTCCGGTAAGGCTGCAACCGGCGCGGGCGGTGCCGGTGGAGCAGGCGGGGCAGACGGCGCTGGACTCGGGGGAGCGGCGAATGCGGCTGAGGGCTTTGCCGATACGGGTGGTGGCATGGATGCCAATGGTGGTGGCACCGGCGAGCGTTCTGCGACCAAGCCGTCTTCGAATGCAGATGCAGAGCCAGACCCGGCCGGGCTTGCCGCCACCGGCGCCGCCTGCGGTTCATTGGTCTGGTCTGCAGGCTCATGGACGGCGACGCGTGCCGCCTCCATGGGGGGCGCGGTCAGCGGTGCGGTGGCCTGCCAGTGCAGCCCGACACCCACGGCCAGGGTAACCGATGCGGCCAGCGCCAGCGCCGGCATCCAGCGTTGCCGGCGCGCGCGCCGCACCGCCGGTTTCGCCGCATGCAGCGCATCGGCTGCTGCCACAGCGACGGGCGTTGTTGCGTTGGTCGTCACTTCGGCCGTTGCCATGGCCTGGGCCACGCTCTGCGTGGAATCGCCCGCTGCAGGACCGGATACCTGCGCGCTCGCAGCATGCGCAGCTGGCTGGCTGTCATCGGCCGACGCAGCCGCTTCAGCGCCGCCGTGCCGATACCGTGCATCGCCATCGGTGGAGTCGCTGCCGGCGGACGGCGGAAGCTGCTGCAGCCATGCACGCGTCGCGTCCTGCACGGGTGCGCCCAGTGCCTGCGCCGCATCCTCGCCCGCACGAAGGCGCCCCTGGATGGCGGCGCGCCGTGCGGCCTGGGACAGGTCGGCCTGCGCGGCTGCAGCAGCAAACACCGCCGCCATCGATGATGGCGGTTCGAATTGCGCGGTTTCTTGCGTGGCTGCCTCGCGCGCGCCTTCTGCTGGCGGCGCGGTCTGCGTTTGATCGGATTGCGCAGCCAATGCGGCAACTTGCGCGTCCATCGACGCGAGTGGTTCGCGTTGTGCGGCGTCTTGCGTAGCGGTGTTGCGTGCGCGCTCGGCCTGCTGCGCGGCCTGTGCAAACCAGGCATCCATGCGCGCAGGCGGCAGATAGCCCGGCTGGGCCTGCAACAGTGCAGCCAGGCCGTCGTCGCCAGCGAGGAAGCGTTCGAAGGCCGCGTTCATTGCACCGCGTCCAGGCTCAGGCGCAGTTTGGCGAAGGCGTAGCGCAGTCGGCTCTTGACCGTCTCGAAGCCGTCGCCCACCACCTGCGCGATGTCTTCCACTGCCATCCCGACGAAGAAGCGCAAGACCACCACTTCGCGTTGCGCATCAGGCAGGGCCATGACGGCTGCGCGCACGCGCTGTTGCTGCTGTCCCAGCATGGCCAGTTGCTCGGTGGACAGGTCATCGTCGGGCAGCTGTAGATGGGGATCTTCCAGCGGCATCGAGGTGGCGACGTAGGCGCTGCGCCGCGTGTCGAGCCAGGCATTGCGCGCGATCTGGAACAGGAAACTGGTGAAGGCGGCCTGCCCGGGACGATAGTCGCTGCAGCGGGTCATCAGCTTGACCCAGGTTTTCTGCGCGAGGTCTTCGGCCTCGCTCAGATTGCCTTCGCACTGCCAGGCCAGGAAGTTGAACAGGGCGCGGTTATGGCGTTTGAACAACTCGGTGGCCGGTTGTTCGACAAAACCATTGGCGACGAGGAGCATGAGCTCCTCGTCGGGCAGCGGCGCAAGATCGGCTGGATGCATGCGCGCAGTATAGGCAACCGCCGCGTGCATCAGTCCGTGGTTGCGACCGGCCGGCTGCCGAGTGCTTCGGCCTGCTGCACCATGCGCAGGAAGTCGGCGCGATACCCATACCGATCCTTGCCGATACTGCCTGCGGCCAGGGCGCGCACCTGCGGGAAGTCCCAGCCGTGTAGCTGGCTGCCACCGCGCAGGCGCTGGCCGAAACCGGCCACGGCCGCAGAGAACCGGAAGGCCTCGCTGGAGGCATCCAATGCCACCTGCTGGTCGCGGCGGATGATGGTGTCGATCAGGCTGCTGCGGTGCGCGCTGGGCAATTTATAGCGCAGCTTGAGGTGGGCAAGTTCGTTGTCTGCGTTGCCCGCCGGACGCAGCAGGTTGGCGGCGTAGCGCAGCGGATCGACCGAGGCGGTGCTGGTGACCGGGGTGATTTCATACAGCGCGGTCACGCTGTGGCCGGCACCGATGTCGCCGGCATCGACCTGGTCGTTGTTGAAGTCTTCGCGGCGCAGGGCACGATTCTCGTAGCCGATCAGCCGGTACTCCTGCACCGTTGCCGGGTTGAACTCGACCTGGATCTTGACGTCGCGCGCGATGGTCTCCAGCGTGGCGCCCAGTTCGTGGGTCAGTACCTTGCGTGCTTCCAGTGGCGAGTCGATATAGGCGTAGGCACCGTTGCCGGCATCGGCCAACTGCTCCATCAGCGTGTCGTTGTAGTTGCCGGTGCCAAAGCCCAGCGTGGACAGCGCCACGCCGGAACGCCGCTTTTCGGCGACCATGCCCTTGAGCGCATCGAAGTCGGTGACGCCGACATTGAAGTCGCCATCGGTGGCCAGCAGGATGCGGTTGATGCCGCCGCGCATGTAGCTCTGCTGTGCGGCGCGGTAGGCCAGCTCGATGCCGCTGGCACCGGCGGTGCCACCACCGGATTGCAGGCTGTCGATGGCTTCGACGATGCGTGCCTGCTGGTCGCCCGGCGTGGGCGGCAACACGACCGCGGTGCTGCCTGCGTAGGTAACTAGCGTGATGCGGTCCTGCGCGCGCAGCTGGCGCGTCAACAGTTTGAGCGAGGATTGCAGCAACGGCAGCTTGTCGGGCGCGTCCATCGATCCGGAGACATCGACCAGGAACACCAGATTGGCGGCCGGCAGCGCAGTGGTCGGGACATCGCGTCCATTGACGCCGATGCGCAGCAGCAGGTGCTTGCCGTTCCAGGGCGCGGGAGCCAGTTCGGTGCGCACCGCGAAGGGCTGGCCATCGCGGGGCGCGGGGTCGTCGTAGCGGAAGTAGTTGATCATCTCTTCCACGCGCACCGCATCCACCGGCGGCAGGCTGCCACTGGTGAGATAGCGCCGCACGTTGCTGTAGCTGCCGGTATCGACATCGATGCTGAAGGTGGACACCGGGTTTTCCGCGGCCTGCACGATCGGGTTGTCGCTGAGGGTCTGGTAGATTTCGCGGTTCTCGACCGGGGCGACCGCTGGCGCCGGCATGACCATGCTGTGGCTTTCGGGGAGTGCCATCAGCGCCGCAGCAGGCGCTTGCCGCGCAAGCGTGCCGTCAGGCATCGGTGCGGGCCGCGCGTGCACGGGTGGAGCTGGGGGGGCGGGCGTGTACGCGACCGGCGGAGGCGGCATGGGCAGGTCAATAGGCGCGTATGCGATCTCGTCGGTGGAAGGTGACGGCGCCACTGCGTCGGGCGATGCGGGCGGGCCGCCAACGACGGGTGAGGTGGGCTCGTGCGAGCAGGCGCTCAGCAGCAAGGCGAGCGCGAGTAGGCTGTGACGTGGCATGGGAATCCTTTGCGTGGCGAGAACGAATGGGTGAACAACCGGGCAGCCCGAGGTCGCCGTGCACTGCGCCTCTGCAGGTGAAACGGACCAGGGCGGCAAACGGGGTTAAACGGATGCAGTTTTTTTTCGAAGCGCTGCCGTGGCGCTCAATGACCGTCAGCGGCAGTGGCTTGGCCGTGTCCGCTGCGTTTGCGGATCCGGCTCGGCGACGCGCGGCGGGTGCAGCCGCGCTGGTGGGTTGAAGTGCGTGGCGAGCCCGCGCCGGGGCGTCGGACTGGTGCAGAACCCTTCATCGGCGCAAGTAATGTCCTGAGGGCCGCGCGCGGGCGTGTCGTCGACGGATCAGATCGCTTGTTCATTGGCAGCTGGCGATTGCACACGGTGGACCGGGTGTGCTGTCGTTCGTTTGCCTGACGCCTTCCTTCTGTATCGGCGGGCAGGTCTTGGCACATGCCATCGACGCAGCAGCGCGTGCGCAGCTCAGCCATCGCCGACATCCGCGTGCCCGAGTCCACTGACCTGCCTCGCGTCGACGTCCGTGCAGGCTGTCCGCAGCAACAGCCGCTGTCCGAAGCTGCGACCTTGCGAAAGGAGGCGCGGCGATGCGCATCATGCCCGCGGGCGTTATGCCTCAATCCGCATCGAGGCGCGGGGTAATGCGGTTTATCCGCGGGCGTTGCTGCCGCATGATGGGAGGCTGCGGCGCAGTGCGCGGCATCTGTTTCCGTTACGGAGTTCGCCTGGATGATCCAACGTCGTCACTTCCTCAAGAGCGCCACACTGGGCGCCATCGCTTCCGGCCTGGCCGGGTGGGGCGCGCGTGCGCAGGCCGCAGCGGCGGGCACGACGGCAGCACGCCCTGCGGCGCTGCCCAAGGGCGCTGCGCGGGTGATTTCCACCTGGGATTTCGGCGTGGCCGCCAATCAGGAGGCCTGGAAGATTCTCGATAGCGGTGGCATGGCGCTGGATGCAGTGGAGGCCGGCGTGCGCGTGCCCGAGGCCGACCCGAACAATCCCACCGTCGGCCTGGGCGGATATCCGGATCGAGACGGGCGGGTGACGCTGGATGCCTGCATCATGGATCACCTGGGCAACTGCGGTGCGGTGGCGTCGCTGGAAGATGTGGTGCATGCCATCTCAGTGGCGCGTGCGGTGATGGAAAAGACCCCGCACGTGATGCTGGTGGGCGATGGCGCGCGGCAGTTCGCGCTCGCGCAGGGCTTTCCGCAGACCAACCTGCTGACACCGAGTTCGGAAGCGGCATGGAAGCAATGGTTGAAGACCTCGAAGTACGCGCCCGAGGCCAACGTGGAAAACCGCGCCTGGCGCGATGCCAAGCTGCCCGGCGGCAAGGACAACCACGACACCATCGGCATGATTGCGCTGGATGCGCACGGCAATCTGTCCGGCGCGTGCACCACCAGCGGCATGGCGTGGAAGATGCACGGGCGGGTGGGCGACAGTCCGATCATCGGTGCCGGCCTGTACGTGGACAATGAGGTGGGCGGCGCGACCTCGACCGGTGTGGGCGAAGAGGTGATCCGCAATGTCGGCAGCTTCGCGGTGGTGGAAATGATGCGCCAGGGCAAGTCGCCGGCGCAGGCCTGCCGCGAAGTGGTGATGCGGCTGATCCGACGCAAGCCGGAGCTGACGCGCACGCTGCAGGTCGGCTTCCTGGCGATGAACAAGCGTGGCGAGGTGGGTGCGTTCGCGATCCAGAAGGGCTTCAGCTACGCGGTGTGCGATGCGCAGCGGCAGGATCTGCTGGTGCCGGGCGAGAGCCACTACACGCAGGAGCCGGCCGCATGAGTGGCGTGGGGTTGGAGGTCGCCGCCGATTCGGTGGCATCGGCAGTGGCCGCGCAGGACGGCGGGGCGATGCGGGTGGAGCTGTGCGGCGGGTTGGATGGTGGCGGGCTGACGCCCTCGTTCGGCACGCTGGCGGTGGTACGCGCGCGCTTGCGGATTCCGCTGTATGTGCTGATCCGCCCGCGCGTGGGCGACTTCGTGTTCAGTGCCGACGAAGTGGAGGCGATGCGCCGCGATGTGCAGCAGTGCGTTGCGCTGGGCTGCGATGGCGTGGTGCTGGGTGCGCTGGATCGCCATGGACAGGTCGACATGGACACGATGCGCGTGCTGATCGAGGCGGCTGGCCCGCTGGGCGTGACCTTCCATCGTGCGATCGACGTCAGTGCCGAGCCTGCGCGCGCGCTGGAAGATGCGATCGCGCTGGGCTGCGAACGCGTGCTGACCTCCGGTGCGCGCGCCAGCGCCATCGAGGGCGTGGACGTCATCGCCGCGCTGGTGCAGCAGGCCGCCGGCCGCATCGGCATCATGCCGGGGGCCGGTGTCTCCGAGCACAATGTCGCCGCCTTGCGCGCCGGCACCGGTGCCTGCGAATTCCACGCCTCCGCACGAGGGCCGGTGGCTGCGCAGGTGCCCGCGCCGCATGCCTACATCAGCGACCTGGGCGGCGATTACCAGCGCACCGACGTGCAGCGGGTGCGCAGGATCGTGGACGTGTTGGGTGCGTCGGCTGCCGCAGGGGGATGAGCGTTCCGGGGTGCTGTCTTGCGCCCGGTGCGGCGCGGCCCTCATCCGCCCTTCGGGCACCTTCTCCCGCAGGCGGGAGAAGGGTGTGTGATCGAGCGCGGCGGGCTCGTTGCACCGCGGCACCATCGAGGCGCGAGATGGTGCCGCGGTGCCGCCGGGACAGCGTTGGCGCAAAAAGCGCGTGATCGACCCGGCGCAGCAACATCGCCTCGCGATGACCGATTGTCAGCGGGCGCCTCGGCCCGCAAGCAGCCTCGGGTCGAGTACCACGTGTTTGATGCGCTGGCGCTTCCAGGTGTAGCTGATGTGCACCAGGCCATCGCGGGTCTGGATCACCGCAGGATAGGAAAACTCGTCTTTTTCGCTGTCTTCCAGCGTCAGCACGCGTTGCCAATGGGTGCCGTCGTCGGAGACGGCAACGGCCAGCGTGCCACGCCCCTCCCACCAGTCCTTGCCGGCGATGGCGGGGTTGTAGACCAGCAAGGCGCGGCCGTCGCGCAGCATCACCGCGTCGGTACCGGAATTGGGGTTGTGCACATCGAGCAGTTGCATCGGTTGCCAGTGCAGACCGCCATCATCGGAGAAGGTGCTGAAGAGCCGGTTCTGCTGGCTGCGCCCCAAGGCCTGCACGCGGCCGTCGGCATGCAGCAACAGGCTGGGCTGGATGGCGCCGATCACGCCCGGGTCGTTGAGCGGCATGCCGCGCTGCCAGTGCGCGCCGTCGTCGTCGCTCCATTCCAGATGCGCGCGCCAGCCGCGGTCTTCGCTGCTGCTGGGTGCCAGAATGCGTCCGCTTGGTAACTGCAGCGGCCTGTTCTTGATCGGCCCAAGAATGCCGTCGGGTAATCGTTGCGGTGCCGACCAGCTCGCGCCGTTGTCGAGCGAGGTGAGATGTAGCCCCCACCACTGCCGTGGGTTGGGGCCGAGCTTGTAGTACAGCTGTACCGGCCCGCTGGCCGATTGAAACAGCACCGGATTCCACGCCGGTACATCGGCCCCTTGCCTGCCGGCATGCGCGCCATCGGCAATGCGCTGTGGGGTCTGCCACTGCTGCGGGCCACGTCGCGCAAGCCAGATACCGACATCGGGCGCACCTTCGCGCGTACCGCCGAACCAGGCCGCCAGCAGCTGCCCATCGCGGGTTTCCAGCAGGGTGGAGGCGTGCGCCTGCGGCGTGGGGGCGGGGTCGGCGATGAATTCGCTGAGTACGATCGGCGACGCCGTCGACACGGCAGGGCGTGCCTGGACGCCGCAGGCAGCAAGACTGGCGATAAGGTAGGTCAGCAAGCGCATGGGAAACATCGAGCTCCAGTGCGGTGTGGATTCAGAACGGCTGGAAGAACGTAGCGAGCAGTCGTCAGTGTACGAGTGGTACATGCCGATTCCGAGCTCCGGCCGCGCCGTCTGGTGGCTGCGCAGTCGCTGTGCTGGCCGCTCCTGCTGGCTACCTGGGCACATCGGTGTTGCGACGTGCATTGCGAAGTTGCATGGCGCGGATTCAGCGGTAGGCCTGGATGCCGCTATCGGAAGGGCACCGCAGTGCGCTGCCGCCTGGTCCGAGTCGTGCGACGCCACGAACATGCCGTTGGCGGCCAGCGCGCGTCATGCCGTGCATTCCGTCCACTCAGGAGCCGAACATGGCCTTCCCAACTGCAGTCAATGAACAGGTCACCGATGCCGTCACCCAGTCCAACGTCAAGGTCGTGGGCGAAGCGCCTGCGATAGCGCTGGGTTCGATCTACCAGAGCCTGGCCCATTCGACCGGCATCCTGTTTCAGAACGCCGTCGCGGCGCAGCAACAGCAAAACACCCTGGCGCAGGCCGCGGCCAACCATGGCGTGATGCAGATCTATAGCGTGGAGACCACTGCGGCTGCCGGTGCGACCGAAAAGGTGGCGCAAACTGGCGTGGCCGATGACCTGACCAGCCTGCTCGCGGTACTCAACGCGTTCAAGTGAGCACGCTGGCCGGCCACTGACGATCGCAACTGGCGCTCGTCAGTGGTTCGCGTCTTCGGTGTGCTCAGGCCGCGGTGTCGTCACGCACCTGCGGCGGCAGCAGCGTCTGCGGCTTCTTCGCCGATTCGGTCTGGCACAGGAAGGCCATCCTGTGCGCCGCCTCGGTGCTGTCCATCGGCTTGCCGTGGACCTGTTCGGCGAAGGCGTGCTGGGTGTGCTCCGCATCGGCGGAAACGGATTCTTGCGTAACGGTGGACGAGGACATGCAACGCTCCTGGAACCAGCAATCGAGCCGTCTACGTCGCAAGCAAGCGCATCCGTAACGGAGTCAGCCGGTGATCTTGCCTGGAATCCGCTCCGCCCGATACCTCGGCGGTAGCGGACGGTGCGGCAGCACCGGATGTCCTGATAGCGGCAGCGGCCACGCTCTCTGAAGGGCGCGGCGCGGTCCCGGACGTGTGGCATGCCGCTGCATCGATGTCGCGTGTGTGGCTTGGTGCAACGAGCGCAGGGTGCCGGCGGCCAGGGGCGCCGGCACGGAATCTACTGCGCGCTCACTCCGCCGGCTTGATCCACACCTGTTGCTTGACGCCGGCCAGGCTGGGCGCGGCCACGGTATCCAGATCGAACACCACCACCGTGTTGTCGCCCTTGCGCTGGAACGGTGCGGGGAAGTACAGCCCGCGCTGCGCGCCGATGTTCCAGTGGCGGCCCAGGTTGACGCCGTTGGCCCAGGCGATGCCCTTGCCGAAGGCGCGCATGTCCAGGAAGGTGTCGGTGGGCGTGCCGACCTTCAGGGTGCCGCGATGGAACGCCGGGCCATCGACGGCCTTGCGGGTCCAGCCGCGGATGCTGTCGGGCGAACGCATCGGCAACGGGAACGCCTGCCAGCCGGTGAGCGGCTGGTTGTCCAGCAGGACCGGGTCGGTGAGGCCGGCGCGGCCATCGGCCATGCGGGTGCCGTAGTTGACGCGGCCGCTGTTCTCGACCAGCACATCCAGCGTATGTTCGCCGGCCGGGATGTCCACCGTGGTGGAGACCTGCTGCAGCCGGCGTTCGACGCTACCTGCCGGCTTCCGGTCGACATACACCCGCGCCACGTCGCGGACATCGCCCAGGTACAGCGCGCCCTTGCGCGGGCCGGTGATGGTGGTGCGGTAGAGGATGTAGCCGTAATCCTGGCCGAAGTGCTCCATCGGCTTGGGGGTGTCGATGGCGATCGGTGCGGGCAGGTTGTCCCATAGCGACGCCGATTCGCGCAGCGGGGTCCGTGGCAATGCCGTCATCGCGATCGGCGCGGGCAACGCAGGCGGCTGCACGCCGGTGACGCGGGCGATGGCATCGCGCATCATCGCGAACTTGGGGGTGGGCTGGCCGGCTTCGTCCAGCATGGCGTTGTAGTCGTAGCTGGTGGTCTGCGGGGCGTAATGGTCGCTGGGGTTGCCCTGGAAGTTGGCGCCATTCATGAAGCCGAAGCTGGTGCCGCCGACGAACATGTACAGGTTGGCCGAATAGCCCTGGCGCAGGATCCATTCCAGCTCTTCGGTCTGTTGCCTGGCATCGGTATCGGCATGCGCCTTGCCCCAATGATCGAACCAGCCAGCCCAGTACTCGCCCACCATGCGCGGCTGCTCGGGACGGAACTTGATGAGTTTCTCGAACGCGCTCTTGGCTTCACCCGGCGCGAAATTCACCACTGCCAGGGTGTCGGGCAAGGTGCCGTTGGCCAGCATGTCCGCGCCATCGGACGTGAACAGCAAGGCCTTGTCGAAGCCGGCCTTGACGTACATGGCGCGGTTGTCGGCCATGTAGGCGTGGTCGTCGTCGTAGGAGCCGTATTCGTTTTCCACCTGTACGGCGATGATCGGCCCGCCGTTGTGATTGAGCAGCGGGCGCACCTGCTGGGCTACCGCATCCAGATACGCCTGGCTGGCGGCCAGAAAGCGCGGGTCGCGGCTGCGCACGCGGATATTGTCCTTGCCGAACAGCCAGGCAGGATAGCCGCCGGCCTCCCATTCGGCACAAACGTACGGGCCAGGGCGCAGGATCACGTTGAAGCCCTGCGCGGCGGCTTCGCGCACGAAGGCGGCGACGTCGTTGTTGGCGGAAAAATCGAACTTCCCCTGCTGCGGTTCGACCAGATTCCAGAACACATAGGTTTCGATGGTGTTCAAGCCGAGTGCGCGCGCCTTCTGCAGGCGATCCTTCCAGTAGGCGCGCGGGATGCGCTGGAAGTGGATGGCACCGGACAGGATCTGATAAGGCTTGCCGTCGCGCACGAACTGCGTGCCCTGCGTGCCGAAGGTGGGCCAGGAATCGGGAGTGGCGGCAGCGGCGGGAAGTGCAAGTGCGAGTGCCAGGACCAACGGTGCAAGGGTGTTGCGCAACATGGGCGATCTCGGTGATGGGGAGGGCGAGGGGGGAATCACTGCGTCAGGCACTCATCCGTACTCGGGCGTGATCGCTCGCATGCGAAAGAGTCGAGGGCTGGCCTCTGATCGAAACGGTGCGGCAGGCCTGCCGCGTAGGCGCAGACGCGCGTGCGGGAGAACGATGGAGAAAGGCTCCTTGCATGCGGGGGAAGGGAGGGTAGCACTCCTGCGGCCGGAAGCAGGAGCGCGCTTGCCATCTGCGGCAAGCGCGCGCCATCACGCAAACGACGGTGGCAGATCCTGCTCGGTGGCGCCGAAGGCCGGGTTGGGCTTGGGGCCCATGGCCAATTCCAGCGTACCGCCTGCGGCCAGTTCCGCGTGGCGCAGCCAGGCACGGGTCAACGGTGTTCCGTTGAACGCCAGCGACTGCACATAGACGTTCTGCGCGTTGTTGTCCTTGGCCACGATGCGCAGCGTGCGGCCGTTGCCGACGTCGAGCTCTGCGCGCTTGAACAACGGGCTGCCCACGATCCAGTTGCCGCTGACCGGATCCACTGCGTAAAGCCCCAATGCGCTGAGCACGAACCACGCGCTCATCTGCCCACAGTCTTCGTTGCCTGACAGGCCGTTGCGCGCATCGTGGTATTGCTCGCGCAGCAGGCGGCGCACCATCGCCTGGCTCTTGTACGGCTGGCCCGCATAGGCGAACAGATACGCCACATGGTGGCTGGGCTCGTTGCCGTGCGCGTATTGGCCCACCATGCCGTCGATGTCCGGTGGCGCATCGGCGGGCAGTTCGGAGCTGGTGGAAAACAACTCGTCCAGTTTGGCCACGAAGCCATCGCGGCCGCCATACAAGTCCATGTAACCGTACAGATCGTGCTGATTGAGGAAGGTGGCCTGCCAGGCATTGGACTCGGTGAAATCGCGCCAGCGCTTGCCGTGGCCCATGCCGCGCGGATCGAACGGAGCAGCCCAGTTCCCGTTTTCCAGCCGTGGCTGCACGAAACCACTGTCGCGATTGAACAGATGACGGTAATTGCGCGAGCGCTCGCGCAGTGCGCGCGCATCTGCGCTGGCACCGGCCGCCTGCGCCAGGTGCGCGCAGGCCCAGTCGTCGTAGGCGTACTCCAGGGTGCGGCTGACCGCTTCGTCCACCTTGTCGGCGGGGATGTAGCCGAGCGTGCGGTAATACTCCAGGCCATGGGTGGTGTCGTGCATGGCGCGTTTGCGATACGCCGGCCATGCCGCGGCGTAGTCGATGCCGGTAAAGCCCTTGGCATGCGCCTCGGCCAGCACCACGGCCGAGTGGTAGCCGATCATGCAGCCGGTTTCCACGCCCTGCAGCGGCCAGATGCCCACGCCGTCCGGGCATTCGTTGGCCCCGCGCACCAGGCATTGCATCAGGTCCGGCACGCGTTCGGGTTGCACCAGGGTAAGCAGCGGATGCGCCGCGCGATAGGTGTCCCACAGCGAATAGGTACTGTAGTTGTGGTAGCCCTTGGGTGCGGTGTGGATCTGCAGGTCCATGCCGCGGTAGCGGTTGTCAACGTCCGAGAACAGCGTGGGCGCCAGCAGGCTGTGATACAGGCCAGTGTAGAAAATGCGCCGTTGCGCGTCGTCGTCGCTGTCGATGCGCACGCGGCCCAGTTCCTTTTCCCACGCCGCCACTGCCTGCGCATGCACGCGTGCGAAGTCGAAGTCCGGCAGTTCCGCATCGAGATTGGCCAATGCATTGTCGGCGCTGACGGCCGAGATGCCGACCTTGATCAGCAACGGCGCATCGGCCGCATCGGCGAAGTGCAGTGCGGCCTTGAGATGGGTGCCGTCGCGGCTGTGGGTGCCGGCGGGCAGTGGCTGGTCTTCGTCGTACAACTGCACGCTGGCGAACGGCCGCGACAGCCGCAGGGCGAAATAGAGGTAACGCCCCTTCGCCCATTGATGGACGCGGCGTCCGCCGGTGAGGGTCTGCGCGTCGACCACGCGCAGTTGCGCATCGCTCACGCGCGTGGGGATGCCGGGTTTGTCCTGCATGCCATGGCACAGGTCCAGCAGCACGTGTGCCGGCTTGCCCTTGGGGAAGTGATAGCGGTGCAGGCCGGCGCGCGCGGTGGCGGTGAGCTCGGCATGCACGCCACTGTCCTTCAGCCGCACACGGTAGTAGCCGGGCGATGCGGCTTCGTCGGCATGGTCGAAGCGCGAGCGGTAGCCCGCATCCGGGTTGTCCAGCGGGCCTGGCACCAGTTTGACCTCGCCGGTGGCGGGCACCAGCAGGAAGTCCAGCATGTCGCCGATGCCGGTGCCGGACAGGTGCGTGTGCGAGAAGCCCATGATCGAGCCATCGGATTCGTGATAGCCCGAGCACGCATCCCACACTGCGTTATAGGTATCCGGGCTCAGCTGCACCATGCCGAACGGCAGCGTGGCACCGGGGAAGGTGTGGCCATGGCCGCCGGTACCGATGAACACATCCACATGCCGGGTAAGATCGGCGCGGGTGCGCGCATCGGCGGGCAGTGCATAGTTGCCGGCGCGCGCGCGGGCCAGGCCGGGCAGGCCCACGCTTCCGAACAATGCTGCGGCGATGGCGCCTTGGAGAAAACCGCGTCGTGTTGCCATGTGTGTTTGCTCTCGGAAATCATGGTCCAGTGCGGGAGCGCCCTCATCCGCCCTTCGGGCACCTTCTCCCGCATACGGGAGAAGGGCTGGGATCAGGCGCTGCGCATGGATCAGGCGCTGCGCAGCAGCTGGGGTTTGCGCTGATGCAGGTCGATGATCAGCTCGCCGAACAAGGTGTTGGCCCAGGCGAACCAGTCGCGGGTGAAGGTGCCGGGATCGTCCTTGTGGAAGGCCTCGTGCATGAAGCCGGTGCCGGCGTGGGTGGTCTTGAGCCACTGCAGGCATTGGCGCAGTTGTGCGTCGTCGTCGCTGACCAGCGCGTACTGGATGATGGACATCGGCCAGATGGTGCCCATGCCGCTGTGCGGGCTGCCCACGCCCTCGGCAGCGCTGCCGCGCGAGAAATACGGGTTGCGCTCGCTCCAGGCCAGTTGACGCGTGCGCAGGAACACCGGGTCGCTGCGATCGCAACAGCCCAGGTAGGCCAGGCTGAGCAGGCCGGGCGCGTTGGCGTCATCGATGAACAGCTGGTTGCCGAAGCCGTCCACTTCGAAGGCCCAATAGGCTTGCCCGTCGCTGTCGCGTTGCTGGCCGAACTGGCGCGTGGCGGTTTCCACTTCATCGGCCAGCGCGGTGCACTCTTCGGCGAAGGCAGTGTCACGATGCAAGGCCGTGCTCATCGTGGCCAGCTGGCGTAGCGAGGTCACTGCGAACAGGTTGGCCGGAACGAACAGCGGATACACGCAGGCATCGTCGGAGGGGCGGAACATCGAGTGGATCATGCCGTTGGGTCTGGTCGGCTGGCCGTAGCCTTCCAGCACCAGTGTTTCGGTGGCCAGCGGCGAAGGCCGCTGGAATACGTACGGGCCGCGATTGTCCTTGCGCTGCTGCTCGCGGAAGGTACGCACCACCACGTGCATCGCCGTGCGCCAGTCGTCGTCGAATGGCGCGGCATCACCGGTGGCACGCCAGTATTCATGCGCGATACGGATCGGATAGCACAGCGAATCCACTTCCCACTTGCGCTCGCCCACGCCGGGCTTCATCTCGGTGATGTCGTTGAGCGACCACTTCAGGCGCTGGGTCTGGCCATCGGGCAGGAACGCGTTGGCATACGGGTCCAGCGTGATGCACGCGGCCTGGCGCTGGATCAGGCCATGGAACATGCGCCGCAAGGCGGGGTCGCGCCTGGCCAGCGGCACGTAGGGGTGCACCTGCGCGGAAGAGTCGCGCAGCCACATCGCATGGATGTCGCCGGTGATGACGAAGGTGTCCGGCTTGCCGTTGCGGATGCCGGTTTCCACCGTGGTGTCCAGGGTGTTCGGGTAGCAGTTCTCGAACAGCCAGGCCAGTTCGGGGTCGGCGATACGCGCCTTGATCTGCGCGATCTGCTGCTCGACCGCGGTGCTGACGAAGCGGCGCTGCGCCTTCGGCGGGCGCTTGCTGACGAATGCGCCGGCGGCGGAGGCAGGTGCAGCAGGCGCAGCCGCGAACGCGGGCAGGGCGCTGGCCAGCAAGCCGGCACCGGCGCTGGCGCCGAGCAGCTGAAGGATGTCGCGGCGGGTATGCATGACCTCAAGACTCCATGGTTCGACCTGCGATCCGCACGATCCACATCCCTGGCGCTGGCGGCCGCCATGTGGCAGCCGCTGCGATGAGACCTATGCATGACCAATTCCCGACGACCATACAACGTGTGCGCCGGAGATGCATAGTGCGCCCGCACAATCCGTTGCCGTCTGCGGGCTGCTGCGGCGGCATGGCTGCGAGCTGGGCCGCGCGCTGCGCACCTGCGTGCTGACCGCGCACCAGTCCGCACCCGTCAGCACTCGCTCCGACCGTTCTGCAGCACGTATCGCCGGCCCCGATCAGCGCGCCGACTGCGGTGGTCGAAGGCATGCACCACGCTGCCTCCAGCAGACGTGGTGCGTGAGCGACACTTCACCGAAACCCTTACGCCTGTTGCCGACCTGCGCCGGCATGGCCGGCGACTGCGCGCGACCTCGACGCGGCACTTACTTCGGCAGCGGCGAACGCCCCGAGATCGAGAACGCTGCCGTGTTGCCTGCCGCACCGGTGTCCGGCTGCCCGCCGCCTACAAACAGCGTGTAATCGCCGGCCTCCACCGCGCGCTGCCCGGCGCGATCCACATCGCTCAGTGCGCGCGCATCCAGGGTGAAGGTCAGCTCGCGCTGCTCGCCCGGTTTGAGGTGTACGCGTTGGAAACCGACCAGGCTGCGCAACGGCGATTGCGGGCGCTGCGGGTACTGCAGGTAGACCTGTGCCACTTCATCGCCAGCCCGCGTGCCGGTGTTGCGCACGGTCGTGGTGACCTTCAACGAGCTGCCGGCCTGCAGGGTGGTCGCGGACAGGCGCGGCGCGTCGTAGCCAAAGCTGGTGTAGCTCAGACCATAGCCGAACGGGAACAGCGGCTCGCCCCTGAAGTAGCGGTAGGTGCGGCCCTTCATGTCGTAACTGACGTAGGGCGGCAGGTCCTTGGTGGAGCGGTAGAACGTCACCGGCAGCCGACCGCCGGGATTGTCGTCGCCGGCCAGCGTGCGCGCGATCGCGGTGCCGCCGGACTGGCCTGGGTACCACGCGGCCACGATCGCATCGGCGTGTTGTTTTGCCCAGTTCAAGGCCACCGCGCTGCCGCTCATCAACACCACCACCAGCGGCTTGCCAGAGGCCTTGGCGCGTTCCAGCAGCGCCTGCTGCGGGGCGGGCAGAGCGATATCGTTGCGGTCGCCGCCGTCGAAGCCGGGCACGTCGATGCGCAGTTCCTCGCCTTCCACATCCGGCGACAGGCCGACGAAGGCCACCACCGCATCGGATTGCGCCACGGCCTGTTCGGCTTCGGCCAGTTGTGCGGCGGCCGGTGCCAGCCATTCCAGGCGCACGCCCTGATCCTGGCCGCGGTGTTCCATTTCCAGACGGATCTTGCGCGGGCGGGTGTCGTCGAAATGCAGCACGGTTTCCACGCTGCGGCCGTCGGCGTTGTGCATGCCGGCCGGCACGTGCTTGTCTTCGGCGTTGCCGGCCACCACCAGCTTGTCGTCGATATACAGACGCACCGGGTCGTGCCCGGCGCAGTCGAAGCAGCGCGCCACGCGCACCGCCAGGGTGTAATCGCCGGCGCCGGGCGGCAACAGTTCGCCGCTCCAGCGCACCGCGTAGCGGTCGGCCGGCACGCCCTTGGCCGGGCTGACCTGGTCCCAGTTGAAACTCACGGTACGGTCCTGGCGCACGACCGCCGGGGTGCCGCTCATGTCGACGTTGTCGAAATACTCGCCACGCAGGCCGGGTTTGCCATCGCTGCGCAACGCGCTCTCGGGAATCATGCCCGGCACGCCGGCAGCCAGAGGCGCGCCCTGTGCATAGCGCACCTGCTGTGCGCCGAAGCGTTCGCGCAGACCGAGCAACGGAGTCACCGGTTGCGCGGAGGTACCCTGGTAGTTGGCCTCCAGCGCGGCCAATGCATCGGCGTTGGGGCCCAGTACCGCCAGCCGCTTGCCTGCCTTCAGCGGCAGCGTGGCATTGGCGTTCTTCAGCAGCACGATCGACTCGGCAGCGGCCTGCAGGGCCAAGGCCCGGTTGGCGCGGGTGTCGATGTCCTTGGCGCCCAGCCGCGCGTAAGGGTCCTTGCGTGGCGCTTCCAGTTCGCCCAGACGGTAGCGGGCGGCGAACAACCGCACCAGCGATTGGTCGAGCAGGGCTTCGTCCACTTCGCCGCGTTCGATCGCCGTACCGAGTTCGCGATAGGCATGCCCGCAATTGAGGTCGTGGCCGGCCTTGAGCGCAGCGGCCGAGGAACCGGCGTTGTCGGGGCGGAAGTAGTGGAACTGGGTCATGTCGTCCACCGCGTCGCAGTCGGACACCACAAAACCCTTGAAGCCCCAGTCGCCGCGCACGCGGCCATTGAGCAACCAGTCGGCCGCACATGCCGGGGTACCGTGCAGCGAGTTGTAGGCGCACATCACCGAGCCGGCCTGGCCCTCGACCAGCGCGGCGCGGAACGCCGGCGTGTAGGTGGCTTCCACATCGCGCGGCGAGACATCCACATCGAAACCATGCCGGCCCGGCTCGGGGCCACTGTGCACGGCGATGTGCTTGGGCGTGGCGATCGTGCGTGGATGGTTGAGGTCATCGCCTTGCAGGCCACGGATGAAGCCGACCGCGAGTTGCCCGGTGAGGAAGGGGTCCTCGCCGTAGGTTTCCATGCCACGGCCCCAGCGCGGGTCGCGAAAGATGTTGATGTTGGGCGACCAGATGGTCAGCCCGGCGTAGCGCTTGTGGTCCTTGCCGGGGCCACCGGCCTGATTGAATTTGGCGCGCGCCTCGGTGGAGACGACGGTGCCCACCTGCTGCATCAGCGTGGTGTTCCAGCTTGCCGCCAGACCGATCGCCTGCGGAAACACCGTCGCATAGCCGTTGCGGGCGATGCCGTGCAGGCCTTCGCTCCACCATTCGTAGGCGGGGATACCCAGGCGTGGAATCGCCGGCGCATCGTTCATGGCCTGTGCCACTTTTTCCTCGCGGCTCATCTGCGCCACCAAGGCGGCGGCGCGTTGTTCGGGTGTGCCGCTGTGGTCGGCGGGCGCGGCGTGCGCGATGCAGGACAGGCTCAGGCCCAATGCCATGGCAAGACGCGAGACAAACAGGGACGACATCGATTCACTCCTGCGCAGCGGCCAATGCCGCCAGGCGTTGTTCGGGTAGTGCCGCAGAGGCAGCGGCGAGGTTGGGGGCGGGCGTGGCGGTGTCATGCGCGCGGTTGGATGTGGTGGTGGCTGGTACCGCGGTGGGCCCTCATCCGCCGCTACGCGGCACCTTCTCCCGCTGGCGGGAGAAGGACACCCATGGCGAGCGAAAAGTCAGCGTGCCGCGCGAAAGGCATGCCAGGCCACCGAGTCCATCTCCCGCTCCGCGGGAGAAGGTACCCGCAGGGCGGATGAGGGCATGCATCGCAGGACATCAGTTCCTTCTCCCGCTCTGCGGGAGAAGGTGCCCGCAGGGCGGATGAGTGCATGCATCGCAGGACATCAGTTCCTTCTCCCGCTCTGCGGGAGAAGGTGCCCGAAGGGCGGATGAGGGCCGTCTCTTGCCTCATTTCGCTGCCGTTGCCTCCGGCGGCTCCGGCGGAGCGCCGGCCAGCGTGGATGCCAGGTCGCGTACCTGCAGCGCAGACTGCAGCTGCGCCATCGGCAGCTTGCTGCTCACGTGCAGCGTCAACGGCTCGCCGGGCAGCAGATCGAAGGCGTTATCGGCCACGCTCGCCTCGAGATCGCCGAACGACAGCCATACCTCGCGCGCCAGCGTGTTGCTGGTCAGGGTCAGCGCATAGCCATCGCCATCGGCGCGCCACTGGCTGTCGATCTTCGCCACCGGCAAGGCCAGCTGCTTGGCCGGCGCGAAGAACACCACCTCGCGCGACAGCAACGTATTGCCGTCGAACAACTCGAACACCGCATAGGTGCGCTTCGGGTCGGCGCTGCCCAGCAATTGCTTGTCGCTGAAATTGCCCACCTGCAGGCTGCTCAGCGGCTTGACCGTGGCCTTCTGCTCGCGCTTGCTCAGCAGCTTGCCGTCCATGCCCATGACCCGCATGCGCCAGCGTGCCGCCAAGGGCGTAGTGCGGTCGGAGACCAGCGAGACCTCGGTCTGGCCCTTGTCGTTGCGCAGCGCGGCGATCATTTCCGGTGCGTAGAAGCGACGTGCGTGATACTGCAGCGCCTTCCAGCGGCCGTAGTAATCCACGCTGGACCACGAGGCGCCCGGCCACACATCGTTGAGCTGCCAGTACAACGAGCCCATCGACTGCGGACGCGAAGCGCGCAGGTGCGAGGCGGCCAGGTTGATGCCCTCGGCCTGCATCAGCTGGCTCAGGTAGACGAAGCTTTCGAAATCCTTGGGCTCGCCGAACTCGCGGCGGATGTACAGCATCAGCCGCTTGTTGCCGTTGCCCTTGTCGAACTTCTGGTGCGCGCGCATCACCGGCGACTCCGGGTCCATGTCGGCCGCATCGGCGAACGCGCGCACGGTGCGCATGTCCGGGAACGACTGCAGGCCGTACTCGGACATGAAGCGCGGGGTGACGTTGAGATACTCGGTGACCGGCAGGGCCGGGCCGCCCCAGACCTTCCAGTAATGCATGTCGCCATCATCGGTCTGGTCGGCGGCACCATCGAAATTGGTACCCGGTGAGGTGGCCCAGTACGGCACGTCGCTGTCGTAGGTGGCCACCACTTCGCCGAACACGGTGCCGAACAGCGTGGTCATGCCGCGCTCGACGCGGCTGCGTTCCTCCGGGTCCAGCGATTGCTTGAACTTGACCCGGTCGCCCCAGTTTTCCCAGCCGGTCTGCACTTCGTTGTTGCCGCACCACAACACCACGCTGGGGTGATCGCGCAGCCGCTTGACCTGTTCGATCGCCTCCTGTCGCGTGTTCTCGCGGAATTCCACGTCGTAGGGCGGCACCGCGCCGCCGAACATGAAGTCCTGCCAGATCATGATGCCCAGTTCGTCGGCCACCTCGTAGAAGTGATCGTCCTGGTAGTGCCCGCCGCCCCACATGCGCAGCATGTTCATGTTGGCATCGCGCGCATCCTGCAGCGTGCGCCGCATCGTCGCTTCGGTGACGCGCGAAGGGAAGGCATCCAGCGGGATCAGGTTGGCGCCCTTGGCAAAAACCGGGATGCCGTTGATCACGATCTCCATGCTCTTGCCGAACTTGTCCTTTTCGCGGCGCAGCTCCACCGAACGCAGGCCGGTGACGCTCCTGACCTGCTGGCTGTCGCCATCGGCATCGCGCACGCTGGCCACGAAGGTATAGCGATCCTGCGCGCCGTAGCCGGCCGGGAACCAGCGCTTGGGCTTGGCGATGCGCACCGGCAGGTCGATGCGATTCTGCCCGGGGTCGACCACCGCGTCCTGGGTGAACTGCCCCACCTTCTGCCCATCCGGGCCCAGCACGTCCAGCGTCACCTGCACAGGGCCGCTGCGGCCGGCCTGCAGTTCCAACTGCGCCTGCAGTTGCGCGCTGTCGGCATCCACGCGCTGCTGCGCGATATGCAACCCATCCACGCGCACCGCATCCCAGGCTTCCAAGCGCACCTGCTTCCAGATGCCGGCGTTGACCATGCGCGGGCCCCAGTCCCAGCCATAGCTGTACGGCGCCTTGCGCACGTAGGTGGAACTGTGGCGGCCATCGGGCTCATCGCCGAACGCCGAATCGTAGGCGCCGGGCAGCGCATACGGCTGCTTGGCCAGCCACGGCTGGATCTTCTTGATCGGCGAGAGGAAGGTGATTTCCAGTACGTTGTCGCCGCGCTTGAGCAGCGGTTTGGCATCCACGCGCCACTGCCGGAACATGTTGTCGGCGCTGAGCAGCTTCTTGCCGTTGAGGGTGACTTCGGCCAGCGTGTCCAGGCCATCGAACACCAGTTCCACATGCGCGCGCTCGAGCGTGGCTGCATCCACGTTGAAACGGGTCTGGTACTGCCAGTCGCTCAGGCCGGCCCACTGGATCTTGCCTTCGTGGTCACGCAGAAACGGATCGGGCACCACCTTGGCGGCGATCAGGTCGGTCTGCACCACGCCCGGCACCTGCGCCGGCATCCAGCTGGCGGCCTTGGGATAGGTCTTGGCCTGCGCCTGCCCGGGGACCAGGCGCACCTGCCAGCCGCTGTCCAATGTCACGGCGCTGGGCGGCGCCGCCCAGGCCTGCGAGATCGCACACGCCAGGGCGAACCCGAGGCGGGCCGGCGTGAGCCTGGAACGTGTGGAGGCGGAACGGTGCGACAGGGGCATGGGTGACTCTCCTTGGAGGGATCAGCGCGTGGCGGCGGGGGGCGCCTGCGCGGTGGTTTCGATCAGTTGAACGGTACCGATGGCATACAACGGGCCACGGATCGGTGCGGTGAAGCGCAGGCACAGATCGTGGATGCCGGTGCGTGCAGGCAGTGGAGTTTCCAGCGTGAATTGTTCGCCCACGGTCTCGCTGCGCGGCAACTGCACGCTGGCGATCAATTCGCCATCGCAGCCCTGACGCACTTCCAGCTCACCGCCGCGCGTCCGGGCCGGGTACTGGATCACTTTGGATTGCTCGTGGGCCAGGCCGAAGTTGTTCGGCAGACGTGCAGCCTCGATGCGGATTGCGCCAATGCCATCCAGGCGTGCCTGCGGATACAGCCGGCAGGCATGGAACAGGTCGACGTTGTAGACCGGCGTAGTAGCGCTCGTCATCCCCGGCAGCAGCGGCAGGCGCAGGCCGAGCGCACCGCTCTCCACGCAATGGCGCAGCCCTTGCGTGTCCACACGCAACAGGCTGGCACGGTCGAAGGTACGGCTGCGCGTGGCGGCCAGTGGCGAGCCGTTGGCATCGAAGGCAGTAGCCTTGACCGTGGTCGGCAATCGGATCGTGAAGGGCGCCTGGTAACGCGGAGAGGTCGGCGTGGGGTCGCTACCGTCGACGGTGTAATGCAGTGCGCCTGCACCGGTCTGGGTGCTCAGCTCCACCTTGGCGGCGCCACCGCCGAGCACCGGATTGGGGCCGCCTTCCAGTGCGATCTCGGCAGCGAATGCGCCATCGCTGTAGGCGATGCCCAGTGCCTTGTAGCGCTGCAGCTGTGCCGGCATGCGCGCCAGGAAGCCGTTCCAGTTGCGTGCTGCCGGCGGCGACCAGGTTACTTCCGCCACCGCCGACAGGCGCGGGAACAGCGCGTGATCCACGTGCCATCGGGACGGAATGTATTCGGCCCACAACGCGCCTTGCGCGCCCAGCACGTGCCTGGCCTGATCGGCGCTGAGCTCGGCCGGTACCGGGTCGAAGGCGTAGACCTTGGACAGCGGCAACACCGTCAGGCGACCGTTCGGTTCGTCGCTGCGCGTGGTCTGCAGGTTGTCCAGGTACAGCCAGTCGCCCGGCGCAAGCACCACGTCGTGGCCTTGTCTGGCCGCAGTCACCGCACCTTCGACGCCACGCCACGACATCACCGACGCGCTCGCCGGCACGCCGCCTTCGAGAATTTCGTCCCAGCCGATCATGCGCCGGCCGTGCGCGGTCAGGTAGGTCCCAAGCTGTGCGTTGAACCAGCCCTGCATGGCATGGGCATCCTTGACGCCCAGCTTGCGCATCTGCGCGCGCACCGCGGGCGAGGCCTCCCATTGATCCTTGACCGCCTCATCGCCACCGATATGGATGTACGTCGACGGGAACAAGGTCAGTACTTCATCCAGCACATGGGTGATGAAGCGCAGGCTGCGTTCGCTGGTGTTGAACAGATAGGGATTGACGCCCCAGTCCACGCCCACCTGCGTGCGTACGCCGGGCACGCCCACCTCTTCCGGATAGGCGGCAACCGCCGCCTGTGCATGTCCGGGCATGTCCAGCTCGGGCAGCACGGTGATGTGCAGGCGCGCCGCGTAAGCGACGATCTCGCTGATCTGTTCCTGGGTGTAGAAACCGCCGTAGCGCTCGGGCGTGCCATGCCGCCCCGCGCCGGGCGGAGTACGCCAGGCACCGACCTCGGTGAGCTTGGGGTAACGCTTGATCTCGATACGCCAGCCCTGGTCGTCGGTGAGATGCCAGTGCAGCACGTTGAGCTTGTGCAAGGCCATCGCATCCAGCACATGCTTGACCGTCTCCACATCATGGAAATGACGTGCCACATCCAGATGCTGACCACGCCAGCCGAAGCGCGGCCAGTCGCGGATGCTGACGCCTTGCACCGTCACCGCGCCCTTGCCCGCATCGGCTGTCATCAACTGCCAGGTGCTGACCGCGCCATACAGCAGCCCGGCGCCGTCGCGCGCGCCGATGCGGATGCCCTTGGCGGTCACGTCCAGGCTGTAGCCCTCCTTCTGCGTCACCGGCGCCCGCGCATCGCGCTGCAGGCGGATGCTGGCCGGCGAGGCTGTGGCCTCGGCGCGCACTTCCAGGCTCAGCCCGCGGCTGCGCTTGAGCAGGCTTGCCAGATATTCGGCACTGCGCCGCGCATCGGCGTCGCCCGGCTCGATCGAAATCACCGTGCCGGCATCGATGGTGAAACTGCCGGCTGCCGGTTTCGCCTGAACCGGTGCGGGAATCAGCGGTAACGGTGCACTGGATGACGGCGCGGCCGCCGTGGCTCCTGCATCCGCCACGGCCGGTGCGGTGCCGGCTTCGCGTTTCCCGCAGCCGGCCAGCATCAATGCGGCAAGCGACAGGGCAAGCAGACGCGACGGCGACGCTCCCGATGAAGGCCGCACGCGTGGGGTCGCCGCTGGCGTGCTCGGAAGAGGCATGCTGGAAGAACGCATGTCCGGTGATGACGAGTTCAGCCGCGGTAATCCCGACGATGGCGTGTGTGGAGCGCGGCTGGTATCGACCATCATGCAATCACATCCCGATATGGCGGAGAGCGTGTTGCCGCGCCATCGCAGATGCGCAGCGGGGTAGGGCGGGCGCATCGCGTGTTGCTGCAACGCCTCAGGTGCGGCCGATGCGAGAACGCGACCCGGACTCCCGTGGTACGCCGCCGCCCCGATGCAGTGTACGAGTGGCGCCCGAGGATTTCGAGCGTACGCCGCCGCCGTTGAAGCAGCCACGTGCGCGGCGATCCGCGCGCGCACATCGCCGCGCACAGTAGCAAAGCCGCGATGCTTTACGCAGGCACTGGCGCACGCTTCACTGCGCTGCGCCAGTCGGGCATGTGGATCAGCGTTGCGCCACCGGCAATTCGTCCCACACCTTCGGGTCTTCCGCACCCAGCACCCAGCAGCTGAAACCTTCCAGGCCGTATTGCTTGGCCATGTCGTAACGCGCCTTGAAGCTGCGGGCGTCCGGGCGGAACACCCACTCGCGCATGTCGTCGCGATAGAAATAGAACCACGATTCCTGCTCAACCGGATCCCACTGCACGGTCGCGTTCTGCTCGATCGCCAGCGGGAAGGATTCGTCGGCATCGATGTAGGTGGCCGAGATATTCGATGCCTCGGTGCCGTCTTCCTTCACCGGATTGCCGGTGTACCAGCGGTAGCCGTAGGTGGCGATGCCCAGCGACAGCTTCTCCTTGGGGACCTGGGTGATGGCGTAATCCAGGTGCTTCTTCATCCACACCATGCCATCCACCGGGCCCGGCGTGGTCCAGCGGGTGTGCTGGTCGTAAGTCATGATACTGATCAGGTCCGCGGCCTGGCCCAGTGCCTTCAGGTCGTATGCGCCGCGCCAGTATTCCCACATCCACTTGGAGAACTGGCCGCCTTCGGCATGGCCTGGCGCATTCGGCACCACCGCCACCGACATCTTGAAGCCGGCCTTGTGCAGTGCGTCGGCGGTCTGCTTGACCATCAAGGTGTAGGCATCGCGGTCGGTCCAGGCGATGTTTTCGAAATCGAACTGGAAGCCATAGTACTTGTGCTGCTTGCCGTGGATCAGCAGCGATTCGATCATGCGCTTCTTGGCCGCCTCGTCGTGCATCAGCTTGTGGAAGCCGTCGCGGCCGGTGGTCATCGACAGGATCGGCATCACCCGCAGCTTCTTCTGCTTGGCGAGGTCGTACAGGTACATGTTGGGGGTGCCGTTGACCAGGCCATTCTGATCGACGCCGTACCAGGTCGGCACCACCACGTCGATCTTGTCGACGTTGGCGATGAACGAGTTGGTCGATTTCTGCGTGTTCATCAGATAGAACAACGCGGTGGGGTTCTTGGCCAGGGCCGGGGCGCAGGTCAATGCCAGCGCAAGTAACATCCAGCTCAATCGCTTGCTCATGAAAGACAACATCCGTCAGGGAGTGGGGGAAGAAAGGTCGATGCGGAACACATAGGCGCTCTCGCCGACCGGCTTGACCGGGAGCCGCAGATGCAGGCCATCGGCGCGTTGCTCGAACGGGATCTTCTTGCCGTTGGCCAGCAGGCTCACCGCGCGCACGCCATCGGCGGCGGTGAGCGAGCGGATCACCGCCTCGCCATTGCTCGGCCAGCCGAGCGCGATCGCGTACAGCGCGCCGTCGCGGGTGGTGAAGCGGAAATCCTCGGCCGTGTACGGCTTGGTCTTGATGTCCTGGAAGGTGCCGCCCACCACCTCGGTGGGGCCTTCGCCATAGACGCGCCACGGTTTGCTGTCGTAGATCGCGCCGCCGTTGGTCTTGAGCCAACGCCCGATCGCCAGCAGGATGCCGCGCTCGGTATCCGGGATCGAGCCGTCGGCGCGCGGGCCGATGTTGAGCATCAGGTTGCCGTTCTTGGCCACCACGTCGGCCAGCATATGGATGATGAAGGTGGGCGACTTGTAGGTATCGTTCTCGATGTAACCCCACGAAGCATTGCTCACCGAGGTATCGGTCTGCCAATGGGTGGGGTGGATGCCGGTCAGCTGGCCGCGCTCGATATCCAGCGTGCCGGCGCCTTCGGGAAACGCGCCCAATTTGTAGTTCACCACCACGCCGCGGTCGGCTTCGCTGCGCGCCGCGCCCTGGTTGTAGTAGTAGGCCAGCATGGTCGGCAGGCTGCGCCGGAACGTCGGGTGCGCGATCCACCAATCGAAATAGATCAGGTCCGGTTGATAGGTGTCGATCAACTCGGTGGTGCGCGCCAGCCAATCGTCCAGCCATGCCTGCGATACCGGCGTCCAGTCGTTGGCCACATCGCCATCGTCCTTGCCCGGCAGGCGCACCTGCGCAGGGCCATAGAGCGCCGCATAGCGCGGGTCGCTGACGTCGGAATCGAACTTGCGTCCGCCGTCGAAGAACCAGTTGTGTTCGGCGCGGTGCGATGACAGGCCGAAGTGCAGCCCTTGCGCGCGAATGGCGGTGGACAACTCGCCGAGCAGGTCGCGCTTGGGCCCCATCTTCATCGCGGTCCAGTCCGACAACTTGGAGTCGTACAGTGCGAAGCCGTCATGGTGTTCGGCCACCGGCACCACATAGCGCGCCCCGGATTCGCGGAACAGCTTGGCCCAGCCCTTGGGGTCGAACTTGGGCGCGGTGAATCTGGGGATCAGATCCTTGTAGCCGAAGCTCGACTGCGGGCCATAGGTAGCCACGTGATGAGCGAATTCCTTGGAACCTTCCAGATACATGTTGCGCGAATACCATTCGCTGCCAAATGCAGGGACCGAGAACACGCCCCAATGGATGAAGATGCCGAACTTGGCGTTGTCGTACCACGCGGGCGATTGGTAGGCCTTCAATGCGGCCCAGTCCGGACGGAACGGCCCCTTGCGTGCGCCGGCTTCGGCTTGGCGCACCAGACGTTCGCGTTCAGGGGTGTACTTGGCGGTGGCATCGAGCCATTGCTGGTCGATTGCCTCTGGGTCGAGCGTGGTAGCGGTGGGTGCGGTAGGCGATTGCGCCGCGCTCAGAGAGAAGGCCGGCAGCGCCAGCAGCAGACCGAGCGCGAGCATTCGCGTTCTGGGTGCAGCTCCGGCGTGGCGGCGGGATGGAGCCACGAATACGCGGCTATCGGTCGTCATGGGAACTGCACTCCTGTCGAGCAAGACGCGCCGGCGATGCTGCAGCCGTGCGTGGATGGCAAAAGCGGGCCTGGCCATGCTCCCTCGGACGCGAAGGGGCGTGGCCAGCACCACTCCTTGGTACAACATCGAGCGGTGCACTGCATGCAACACACCGCTCAAAAAAAAGCGCGCCACCGTGGAGGGTCGGTGGCGCGCCGGTGCTACATCAGAACTTGAAGTTCAGCTGGGCCTGGTAGCCGCGGCCGTTCTTGTAGAACGCCGTGGGCGCTGCCCGGGTGTTGCTGAAGAGACGGTAGGTCGAATCCAGCAGGTTGGTCGCGCCAAAGGTGATGCCCATATAGTCGGTGATCTGATACGAGGCAGTCAGGTCCAGCTGCTTGTAGCTGTCGGCGAAATCCTGCGAGGCGAGGCGGCCGATCTGGGTGAAGTACTTGGAGCGGTAGCTGTAGTTGACGCGCACCATCCAGTCGCCATGTTCCCAGTAGGGAATGATGTTGTAGGTGTCGCGCGACAGGTAGGGCAGATTCAGACCGGAGCTGGAATCGGATTCGGCGAAGGTGTAGTTCGCCTGCACGCCAAAGCCCAGACCCAGCGATTGCTGGTAGTTCACCGCCACGCCCTTGACCTTGGCGTCGGAGACATTCACCGGGGTGGTCACCTGGTAGATGCCGGCCACCGCGGGCGGCGCCGGATTCAGCTGCTGGCTGACCGTGGTGTTGACGATGTAAGAACTGATGTCGCGGTAGAAGACTTCACCGGACAGCATGCTGGACGGCGCGAAATACCATTCTGCCGCAAGGTCGTAGTTGGTGGATTCGTACGGCTTCAGGTCGGGGTTGCCACCGTTGGCGGTCAGGTTGCCGTTGCCGCTGTTGATGGTGAACGAGCCGGCCAGATCGGCGTAACGCGGACGCGCGATGACCTTGGCTGCCGAAAAGCGCAGCACGGCATCGTCGGTGATGTCGTAGGCGATGTTGAAGCTGGGCAGCGCCTTGCGATAGTCGTTGGTTTCGGCCACGCGATTGAAGGTCGCACCGCCATCCTGGCTCTGCCAGAACTCGGACTTGTCGGTGGTATCGATCAAACGCACGCCGACGTTACCGCGCCACTGGCCCGACTCGAAGTTCAACTGCGTATAGACGTTCTGGGTGATTTCCTTGACGTCGAACGAAGAGCCGAAATCGGTGCGGTACGGTCCCTGCGGCTGTGCGAGCAGATAACGACGCACGGCCTCCAGGTTTGCGGTCGGCCAGGTGGTGAGGTCGCCGCTGGCGCCCAGGCCATCGTACAGGCCGCTCGGCGTGGTGCCCGGGTTGAACTGCGTCAGCGACACCGGGTCGGTGGTATTGATGCGGTTGCCGCGAGCGTTCACGCCGTTGTTGTGGTTGATGTACTTGTAACCGAACAGCAGTTTGGTGAATGGTCCCCACGCCAGATCACGCGCCGCATCCCATTGGAAATACTTCTCTTCGTCCGTGCTTTTCTGGTAGAAGATGCCGCCCGCCTGCATGGTGCTGGGATCCTGCGAGCCGGCCGGCTGGCCGGCCGGCGAACCCGGAAGCGTCCAGTTGGAGGCACCGCCGTTGTCGTAATTGACGGCGGTGTTGCGGCCGTCGAAGGCGTAGTTGTAGCCGCCGTCCTGCATCAGGAACTTCATCAGGTATTCGGGGTTCTTGCCGCCGGTGGCCTTGGTGTCGCCCACCTGCGTGGTGAACACCCACTTCTCGCCCGACCAGTCGTGACGCAGGTTCAGACTCTTGGTGGTGACGGTGCTCTCGCGGTAATTGGCGTCCAGCTGCGCGTACGGCTGGCCGGCTGCGCCGTCGCTGATCGTGGCCGAGGTGACGATGCCGCCCTGCACGTTTGCCTGGGTGATCTTGCGCATGTCGTCGTTACAGGCCGGGCAGACATAACGCGACTGGCTGAAGTTGTTGTACTTGCCCTTGATGTACAGGCCGGTCAGGTTGAACTCGTTCTGCTCGTCGGGCTTCCACTGCAACGCACCCTGCACGCCGCTGCGTTCGCGGGTCTGCTGGAAGAATGCGCTATTGATGCCGGCCGGCACGCGCGCGGTGGCCACATTGCTGCCGTCGCCGGTGATGGTGGCGGTCGGCGGAATGTTGGCGCCGGTGGTGTAGCCGAAGTACTCGATACCCGCGCGCGCCAGATCCTGCTTGTCGTGCGTGGCGGAGATCAACGCGCCGAAGGTTTCGTCATCGTTCTTCCAGCTCCACAGCGCCGAGCCGCGCGGATTGCCTTCTTCCGAGCGATCGTTGTAGTTGTAGCCGATCGAGCCGCGGATGGTGTTCTTGGGCAGGTCCAGCGGCTTGCGGGTGTGCACGATCACGGTGCCGCCGATCGAGCCCTCGTCGATGCGCGCTTCCGGGGTCTTGTAGACCTCCATCAGGCCGATGATTTCCGGCGACAGCAGGGTGTAGTTGAAGGTGCGGCCGCTGGTGTCGGTCGGGTTGCCGCCCCAGTCGCCGGAGGCGATGGTCTGGCCATTGAGCAGCACGCGGTTCAAGGCCGGATCGGTGCCGTTGATGCTGACCTTTTCGCCTTCGCCGAACTGACGGTCGACACTGATGCCAGGCAGGTGCGAGAGCGACTCGGCCGCATTGATGTCGGGGAACTTGCCGATGTCCTCGGCGCTGATCGCGTCGACGATGGAGTTGGCCGAGCGCTTGACCGCCTGGCTCTTCTCCAGCGACGCGCGGTAGCCGGTGACGGTGATGGTGTCCAGCTCGGTGGTGGCCGACGGCGCGCTGGCCGGGGCTTGTTGTTCTTGTCCGGCAGCCATCGCAGAGCCGGAACAGTACAGAGCGGCGGTGATGCAGAGTGCTAACGTCGTGGTGCGGCTGTGCATGGCTAAACCTCGTTGGTTAGTGCTGTGAACGCGTCGCCTGCAGGAGGCGTCACGCGCTCGGCGTGGCCGGCAAAACAACACGCCCTGACCGATCGCGATGATCGAGCGCCGCATCCGCAGGTGCGGCAGGTCGCGTCGATTCGCGTGGTAGAGGAGGTGTCCCCCGTGTGGTGAAGCGGTGGAGCGAATGCGACATCAGCGAGTCGAACGTCCGATGACGCACTCCTCACGAATCTGGAACCGGCAGGCGAGGGAAGAGCCGTTCTTCAGTACCGAACAGTCCATGGCCCCTCCTGCCAGAACCCCGATTTGGTTCGAGTCTCGCGTAGCGCTGACAGCGTTGTCAACACATCGTCACAGATCTCTGAAGCGGCTGCGATTGCGTTGCAATGCAGCATTTTTCCGGCGCGATCGCGGCAGATTGCGGTTCGCGACGCCGAGCCGTGCCCGAGTTTCCCGCCCGCGATTGGCGATTTAGATCGCGTTGCGGCAATTTCGATTGCTACAGTCCGGTTTTGTGCAGAGATCGGCGTGTTGGGCGTAGTTTTTTCATGGATGATGAGAAGGAACGCCGCAGCGCACTGATCGGGGTCGCTACGGTTGCGTTACGAAACAATTGCTGACAACGTTGTCTACCCGCTACCGTTCGTCGGACACGGGGATGATCTCGGCCCGTTGCTACTGATCAGGAGAATGCGTGAGCGCAAGCAGTCCAATGGAAGCGGTGGCCTTTTCGCGCCCCGACACCTTCGTTGCCGCGGACGTGGGAGGAACGCACGTGCGCCTGGCGTTGGTCTGCGAGAGTCCCGATGCGCGCAAGCCGGTGACGGTGTTGGACTACCGCAAGTATCGCTGTGCCGATTATCCGGGCCTTGCCGAGATCATGTCGGCGTTCTTTGCCGAAATGGGCTGCGCTCCGGTGCGGCGCGGGGTGATCGCAAGCGCCGGGTATGCGTTGGACGACGGCAGCGTGATCACTGCGAACCTGCCTTGGGCGCTCGCGCCCGAGCAGATCCGCCGGCAGCTCGGCATGCACGCACTGCATCTGGTCAACGATTTCGAAGCGGTCGCGTATGCGGCCAACTACATGGCTGGCAACCAGGTGCTGCAACTGTCGGGCCCCGCACAGGGCGCGTCTGGTCCGGCGCTGGTGCTGGGGCCGGGTACCGGCCTGGGTGCGGCGGTCTGGATTCCCAATGGTGCCAGCCCGGTCGTGCTGCCGACCGAAGCCGGCCACGCAGCGCTGGCCGCAGCCAGCGACCTGGAGGTGGCGCTGCTGCAGGAGCTGCGCCGCACGCGCACGCATGTGGGCACCGAGACGTTGCTGTCCGGGCCGGGTCTGTTGAATCTCTACACCGCGCTGGCCACATTGCGCGATCGGCCGCCCATCCACGCCAGTCCTGCCGATGTCACCGCCGCGGCCCTGGGCGGCAACGATGCGTTGGCGCACGATGCGCTGCAGGCCTTTTGCGGATTCATGGGCAGCGTGGTCGGCGACATGATGCTGTTGTATGGCATCCGGAGCGGTGTCTATCTGGCGGGCGGCTTCCTGCCGCAGATCGCAGACTTCATTGCCGCCAGCGATTTCGTCACCCGCCTGCTGGACAAGGGCGCGCTACGTCTGGCGCTTGCGCAGGTGCCGGTGCGCATCGTCGAGCACGGCCAGCTCGGTGTGATCGGCGCGGCCAGCTGGTTTCTAAGAGCGGCTAACAGAACGTAGCGAGCAGTCGCCAGGCGGGTGTGGACGGCGCGGAGGAACCGGAGTGTACAAGTGGTACATGAGGATTCCGAGCACCGGCCGCGCC
>NZ_JAJGQG010000028.1:0-57937 GCF_020783795.1 Xanthomonas sp. NCPPB 1067 | reverse complement strand
CAACTATTATTCCAAACACAAGCAACCCAACGAGTCCGCCATGTCGGCGTGACTCAAACCAAGGAGTCTCCGGGAAACGCGGGGCGGTTCAGTCGATCTCGATGCAGTGGCGCCAGGCGGCATAGCTCTCGGGGAGGTGGCGGGACATGGTGTCTTCCGGACGAGAAAGCGAACCCGGAGGCGCGGGCCGCAGATGACCTCTCGTTTTTGCTGGATTAGTGTTACTTTATAACAATGATCCGCAGCTGCGCAGTCTTGCCTACCGTGTTCTGTTTCCTCCCGTCCCAGATGTGCCGTCCGGAATCGCTGCGAGTGCCGTGCTGCCGTTTGTCGTGGCGAGTCGATTGCCCGCCTCGTAAGGGGAGGGCGTGTTGAAGCGCCGGCACCTGCTACATGGCGGAGCTGCCGCATTGATGCTTTCGCCTGCGCTGGGATCTGCGCAGGGGCTTGCAGTCTTGCGGGCAAGCAGCGTGCAGCAGCAGGGCGAGCTGTTGCGCCTGCGGCTGGAGCTGAGTACGCAGCTTGCCTACCGCAGTTTCAGGTTGTCCGATCCCGAACGCCTGGTCATCGATCTGCCTGGCGTGTCGTCGCAGCCGCCGCGCATCGATCCAGTACCCGCCGGTGCGGCGGTGGCCCGCATCCGCTGTGCGCCGCATCTCGATGGTCTGCGCGTGGTGTTGGATCTGCAGCAGACCTGTTCGGTCAACCCGCGCTGGGAAGGCAGTACGTTGGTGCTGGAGCTTGCCGAGAGGCCCGGCAGCGTGGCCTTGTCCGCGAGCGAGGCTGCCGCTGTGGCAGCGCCGATAGAGCCGGCCGAGCAGACCACGCCTGACCGATCGCGCCTGCACCCCTATGTGGTGGCGATCGACGCCGGCCACGGGGGGAAGGATCCCGGTGCGGTGAGCGCCGATGCACGCTACGAGAAGCATGTTGCGATGGCGATCGCTGCGCGTCTGCACCAGCGCCTGGCCGCCGATGTGCGCTACCGGCCGACCATGATCCGCAGCGACGACCGTTTCGTGCCCTTGCACGAGCGGGTGTTGATCGCCCATCGCCGCAATGCCGATCTGTTCGTGTCCATCCATGCCGACGCCGCGCCCAACGCACAGGCGCGCGGTGCATCGGTGTATGCGCTGTCGGCGAACGGCGCCAGTTCGGCCATGGCCCGTTGGCTGGCCGACAGCGAGAACGCTGCCGACGACATGGGCGACACCGCGCGCCGGCTGCGTGTTCCGGGCAATCCGGTGCTGTCGCAGGTGCTGGCCGACCTGTCGTTGAGCGGCACCATCACCAGCAGCGTGGCATTGGGCAAATTGATGCTCGGGCGTCTGCAACAGGTGACGCGGCTGCATCAGCCAGAGGTCGGGCAGGCAGGCTTCGCGGTGCTGAAATCGCCGGATATCCCGTCACTGCTGGTGGAAACCGGCTTCATGAGCAATCGCGACGACTGCCAGCGCCTGTGTGGCGACAGCCATCAGGACGAGCTTGCGCAGGCATTGCACGCCGGCATCGACGACTACTTCGCACGCAACGCCAGGCACGTCACACGGTCCTAGCGTCCCTGGTCGCGCACGTCGTGCGATCGCCACTTTCCACCAACGAGTTTGCGATGTCCGCCACGCTCCCCGATGTTGCCGTCTCCGAACCGTCCACGTTGAGCGCGCCATTGCGCTGGGTGGGCATGCACGATATCGCCATTCCCGTACGCCTGGATGACGCCGAGCCCGGCGCGACGGTGGGCGCGCGCGCCAGCGTGCAGGTGGATCTGCCACGGGCCGACCTCAAGGGCATCCATATGTCGCGGCTGTATCGCCTGCTGGATCGGCATCTCGAGCAGCCGCTGTCGCCGGCGATGCTGTCGCAGTTGTTGCAGGCCTTGATCGACAGCCACGACGACTGCGGCAGCCGTGCGGCGCGGGTGTCGCTGGCTTTCGAGGTGATGCTGCGGGTGCCGGCGCTGTTGAGCGAAGGGCTGGCGGGCTGGCGCGCCTATCCGGTGCGTCTGGAGGCGCAATGCGTGGAGGGGCGTAGCCGTGTCCAATTGCAGGTCGATGTGCTCTACGCATCGACATGTCCCTGTTCGGCTGCGTTGTCGCGCCAGCTGCTGAGCGAAGCGTTCGTTCGGCAGCACGCCGGGCGCGATGCGCTTTCAGCCGAGGCGGTGGCGGCGTGGCTGCAGGTCAACGGTTCGTATGCCACGCCGCACAGCCAGCGCAGCATCGCGCAGGTGCGCGTCGACCTGATGGGCCGCATGCAGCGGCTGGAGATTCGCGACCTGGTGGGGGTGTGCGAGCAGGCGTTGGCCACGCCGGTGCAGGCGGCGGTACGACGCATCGACGAGCAGGCCTTTGCCCGCTTGAACGGCGCCAACCTGATGTACGTGGAGGACGCGGCACGGCGGCTGCGCCAGGCGCTCGCAGAGCGCTATACGGCTTTCCATGTGGCGGTGCGCCACCTGGAAAGTCTGCATGCCCACGACGCCGTCGCCGAGACCGGCTGCGATGTTGGGCAATCACCTGTGGCAATCGTCTGAGGAGGCGAGATGCAGTGCAAATTCCCCGGCCGCCCGCCCGCGCGGACACGCAAGCGCATCGCCCCGCGTGCGGTTCTGCACAGCGGATGCCTCGGCGCGCACAGCGTCTTGTGCGTCTACGCAAAGGCGGCCCTGGCGTTGTTGTGGTTGGCATGATCCGATGGGGCGCATGCAGCGCCGCGCGCAGGCCTGCCGAGAGTGGTCATGGGGTGACGGGAGTCGTCAGGTCGGGCACGCCGGTACCAACCAGACACGACCATGTCGCCGTACGGCTGTGGGGCGAGGTTTCCGGGAGGAGACTGCCGGCAATGCGCGGCCGCGCATGACGCGTGCCATGTAACGCAAAAGCCCCGCAATGCGGGGCCTTGGCAGGATCTGCTGCGGAACGGATGGCGCTCCCTAGGGGACTCGAACCCCTGTTTTAGCCTTGAGAGGGCCACGTCCTAACCACTAGACGAAGGGAGCGTTTTGTCGCGTCTTGAGCAGCGCGCTAGTATAGTGGGGTAATAGCCGTTGGGCAATCCTGCAACACAAGACGGAAGCGCCATCATCGAACCCTCAGTTACATCCCCGTTCACGCTGCGCGTCATTCCGCGCGACCAGCACACCATCTCGCGCAAGGACATCAGCCCCAACGCGCTGCGCGTGCTCTATCGGCTGCGCGAGTGCGGCTTCGGCGCCTATCTGGTCGGCGGCGCGGTGCGCGATCTGCTGGTCGGCGGCCACCCGAAGGATTTCGACGTGGCCACCAGCGCCACCCCGGAAGAGGTCAAGGCGCTGTTCCGCAATTGCCGCCTGATCGGGCGCCGTTTCCGTCTGGCGCATGTGGTGTTCGGGCGCGAGATCATCGAGGTGGCCACCTTCCGCGCCAACAGCGACGATGGCAGCGGCGACCGCGAGCTCGATAACGGCCGCCTGGTGCGCGACAACGTCTACGGCACCATCGAAGACGATGCGATCCGCCGCGATTTCACCTGCAACGCGCTGTATTACGCCATCGAAGATTTCTCGGTGCGCGATTACTGCGGCGGCTTCGAGGACGTGCAGGCGCGGCTGATGAAACTGATCGGCAATCCGGAGCTGCGCTACCAGGAAGATCCGGTACGCATGCTGCGTGCGGTGCGATTGGCGGCCAAGCTGGGCTTCGAGATCGAGGCCGGCACCGCCGAGCCTATCCCGCGCCTGGCCGGGCTGCTGTCCGAAGCCGCACCGGCGCGGCTGTTCGAGGAGATTCTCAAGCTGTTCCTGTCCGGGCACGGGGTGGCCAGTTTCGAGGGCCTGGAACGTTACGGCCTGCTTGGCGTGCTGTTCCCGGAGAGCGCGGCGGCGCTGCGCTCCAATCGCAGCGGTGCGTTACGCGCGATGGTGCTCGAAGGCCTGCGCAACACCGATGCGCGCGTGGCCAACGACGAGCCGGTGTCGCCGGCATTCCTGTTCGCACTGCTGCTGTGGCCTGCGTTCTGCCGCACGCTGATGGCGTTGCAGGCGCAGGGCGTGCAGCCGGAAGATGCACAGCGCCGTGCGGCCGACCGGGTCACCTTGCACCAGCTGGAGCGTGTGGCCCTGCCGCGCCGCTTTTCCTTGCCGATGCAGGAGATCTGGTTGCTGCAGACGCGCTTTTCCTCGCGTCAGCGCAAGCGCGTGTTCCGTACCTTGTCGCATCCGCGCTTCCGTGCCGCGTTCGATTTCCTGGCGCTGCGCCAGTTCGCATCGCCCGACCATGCGGCCGATGTCGCGTTCTGGCGCGAGGCGCAGCAGGCCTCGGGCCAGGAGCTGGTGCAGGCCATCGAATCGGCGCAGGCCGACCACGGCGACGAGGACGGCGCGCCCCGCAAGCGTCGCCGCCGTCGCCGCCGCACCGGCGCGCCTGCGGGCGAGTAGGGCATGCACTCCGCCTTTGTCGGCCTGGGTGCCAACCTGGGCCCGGCCGAGGCCAGCATCCGTGCGGCGATCGGCGCCCTGGGCGCGCTGCCGCAGTCCACCCTGGTGGCCGCCTCGCGTCTGTATCGCACGCCGGCCTGGGGCCGCGAGGACCAGCCCGATTTCATCAACGCGGTGGCCCAGCTCCGCACCGGGCTGGCGCCGCTGCAGCTGCTGGACGCCTTGCTCGGCATCGAGCAGGCGTTCGGGCGCGAGCGCCGTGCCGGCGAGCGCTGGGGCCCGCGCACGCTGGATCTGGACCTGCTGCTGTACGCCGACCAGGTGCTGGATCTGCCGCGGCTGCAGGTGCCGCACCCCCATCTGCATGCGCGCGCCTTCGCGCTGCTGCCGCTGGCGGAGCTGGCGCCGGAGGCGATCATTCCGGGTCATGGAACGGTGCAGCACGCCCTTCGTGCCATCGATGCCTGCGGGCTGGAGCCGATTGGGTAGATAATGGCCGGCTTACAACCCCACGTAATGAGTTCATGAGCAGCCACAGCGACAGCAAGCCCTGGACCGTGCCCGCCCTGGCCGAGGCCAAGCGGGCGGGTCGAAAACTGGTCATGTTGACCGCCTACGATGCCGGCTTTGCGCGGACCTTCGATGCCAACGGCGTGGATCTGATCCTGGTGGGCGACTCGCTGGGCATGGTGGTGCAGGGGCACGACTCGACCTTGCCGGTGACCACGGCCGACATGGTCTACCACACCGCCGCGGTGGCGCGGGCGCTGCAGCAGGCCTTGCTGGTGGCCGATCTGTCCTTCCAGGCCGACGCCACTCCCGAGCGTGCGCTCGATGCGGCCACCCGGCTGCTGCAGGCCGGTGCGGAGATGGTCAAGATCGAAGGCGCCGGGCACAAGCTCGAGGTCATCCGCTACCTGGTGGAGCGCGAGATCCCGGTGTGTTCGCACCTGGGGTTGACCCCGCAATCGGTGCTGCGCTTCGGCGGCTACAAGGTGCAGGGCCGTGGCGAAGCCGGCGAGCAATTGCGGCGCGATGCGCAGGCGGTGGTCGATGCCGGCGCCAGCCTGGTGGTGCTCGAATGCGTGCCGACGCCGATCGCCGCGCAGATCAGCGCCGAACTGCAGGTGCCGACCATCGGCATCGGCGCCGGCCCCGGCTGCGATGGCCAGGTGCTGGTGATGCACGACATGCTGGGCCTGGACAGCGGTCACCGCCGGCCGAAGTTCGTCAAGGATTTCCTGGCCGAGGGCGGCTCGGTGGCCGGCGCGGTGCGGGCCTATGCACAGGCCGTGCGCGACGGCAGTTTCCCCGATGCAGAACACGCCTACGCCGCATGATCCAGACCCTCACAGATCTATCCGCCCTGCGCGCCCTGGTCACCGGCTGGAAGCGCGAGGGCCTGCGCGTGGCGCTGGTGCCGACCATGGGCAACCTGCATGCCGGCCATTATTCGCTGGTGATGCTGGCGCGCCAGTACGCCGACCGCGTGGTGTCCAGCGTGTTCGTCAATCCGACCCAGTTCGGGCCGAACGAAGATTTTGCGCGTTACCCGCGCACGCCCGAGGCCGACCTGCGCGGCCTGGAAGATGCCGGCTGCGACGCGCTGTGGCTGCCTGATGTGGACACCATGTATCCGCTGGGCACGGCGCTGGCCACGCCGATCCATGCGCCCGGTGTCAGCGATGTGCTGGAAGGCGTGTGCCGGCCCGGGCATTTCGACGGTGTCTGCACCGTGGTGACGCGCCTGTTCAACCAGGTGCAGCCGGATGTGGCGGCGTTCGGAAAGAAGGATTACCAGCAGTTGGCAGTGATCCGGCAGATGGTGGCCGACCTGGCGTTTCCGATCGAGATCCTGGGCGGCAGCATCGTGCGCGAGGCCGACGGCCTGGCGATGAGCTCGCGCAACCAGTATCTGTCCGCCGCCGATCGCCCGGTCGCCGCGCAGATCCGCAAGGTGCTGTTGCAGATGCGCGACAGTGCCGCCGCCGGCACGCCGCGCGCCCAGGTCGAACAGGCCGCCACCGGTGCGCTCGAAGACGCCGGATTCCAGGTCGATTACGCGGTCGTGCGGCTGCCGGACCTGAGCGAGCCCGGCCAGGGCGGCGCCGGTGCGCGGGTGGCGCTGATCGCCGCGCGCCTGGGCAGCACGCGCCTGATCGACAACCTGGAATTCTAGACGGGGCCGCCGGCAGCGCTGGCCGATGGGCGGCGCGACGGCCGTTGGGCCAGCGCCGTCCTGAAGCCCTCACGACCGGCTGCGGTGCAGGCCGGTGGGTGCGGACGCTTTCCGCTAAAATGCCGGCTTTCCTTTCGTCGTTGCCTGCGTCCATGCACCTGTCCCTGCTCAAAGCCAAGATCCACCGCGCCACCGTCACCCACTCCGAGCTCAACTACGAGGGCTCGATCGCCATCGATGGCCTGCTGCTGGAAGCGACCGGCATCCGCGAATTCGAACAGGTCCACATCTGGGACGTCACCAACGGTGCGCGCTTCAGCACCTATGCCATTCGGGCCGAAGAAGGCAGTGGCATCATCTCGCTCAACGGCGGCGCTGCGCGCCATGTGCAGGTGGGCGATCTGATCATCGTGGCCGCGTTTGCCAGCATGAGCGAAGACGAAGCCAAGACCTTCAAGCCCAATCTGGTATATGTGGGTGCGAACAACGCGATCTCCCACACCAACCACAGCATTCCCACACAGGCCGCATGACACAGACCAACGGATTCGACGCGCTCCACGCCCACGCCCAGCGCCTGCGCGGCGCTGCCATCCCCGCATTGCTTGCCGCCGAGCCCCAGCGGCCCACGCAGTACGCCAGGCAGGTCGGTCCGTTGTATTTCAACTTCGCGCGGCAGAAGTACGATCGCGCCGCGCTCGATGCCCTGTTCGCCATTGCGCGCGAGCGCGATGTCGCAGGTGCGTTCCAGCGCTTGTTCCGTGGCGAGCAGGTCAACGTCACCGAACAGCGCGCTGCCTTGCACACCGCGTTGCGTGGCGACCTGACCGACGCGCCGGTGGCTTCGGAGGCCTACACCACTGCTGCAGAAGTGCGGCAGCGGATGGGCGCGCTGATCCAGCAACTCGAAGCCACCGACGTCACCGATATCGTCAGTGTCGGCATCGGTGGATCGGACCTGGGCCCGCGCCTGGTGGCCGATGCGCTGCGCCCGGTGTCCGGTGCGCGCTTCCGCGTGCATTTCGTTTCCAATGTCGATGGCGCGGCGATGCAGCGCACGCTGGCGACGCTGGACCCGGCGCGTACTGCCGGCATCCTGATCTCCAAGACCTTCGGCACCCAGGAAACCCTGCTCAACGGCAGCATCCTGCATGCCTGGCTGGGCGGCAGCGAGCGCCTGTACGCCGTGAGCGCCAACCCCGAGCGCGCCGCCAAGGCCTTCGACATCGCTCCCAGCCGCGTGCTGCCGATGTGGGACTGGGTTGGCGGACGGTATTCGTTGTGGTCGGCAGTGGGCTTCCCGATCGCGCTGGCGATCGGCTTCGAACGTTTCGAGCAACTGCTCGAAGGCGCTGCGCAGTTCGATGCGCATGCGCTCGACACGCCGCTGGAAGAAAACGTCGCAGTCCTGCACGGCTTGACTGCGGTGTGGAACCGCAACCTGCTGGGCAGCGCCACCCACGCGGTGATGACCTACGACCAGCGTCTGGCCCTGCTGCCGGCATATCTGCAGCAGCTGGTGATGGAGAGCCTGGGCAAGCGCGTCAAGCTCGACGGCTCGGCGGTGGACAGCGACACCGTGTCGGTGTGGTGGGGCGGTGCGGGCACCGATGTGCAGCACAGCTTCTTCCAGGCGCTGCACCAGGGCACCAGCGTGGTGCCGGCCGATTTCATCGGCACCGTGCACAACGACGACCCGTATGCGGAGAACCATCTTGCGCTGATGGCCAATGTGCTGGCGCAGACCGAGGCACTGGCCAACGGCCAGGACAGCAGCGATCCGCACCGGAGTTATCCCGGTGGGCGTCCGAGTACGGTGATCCTGCTCGATGCGCTCACCCCGCAGGCGCTGGGCGCGCTGATCTCGATGTACGAACACAGCGTATACGTGCAGTCGGTGATGTGGGGCATCAACGCGTTCGACCAGTTTGGCGTCGAGCTGGGCAAGCAGCTGGCCAGCCAATTGCTGCCGGCGCTCAAGGGCGAGGCGGCCGACGTGGCCGACCCGGTCACCCGTGAGCTGCTGGGCAAGCTGCGCGGCTGAGCCTGTCGCGCATCGATGGTGTCAGACGACGGGGCCCCGCGGGCCCCGTTTCGTTTTTCTGGAGCTCCTGCCCGGCAATAAATTTGGACTAAATGGCCAAATTTCCCAAAATGGGACGTTGGGAGTAGGCTGAGGCAACCACCGCGCGCAGGACCGCCCATGTCTCGCCTCCAGGATCTGCCCAAGCTCGAAAAATCCCCCGCCGCCGACATCAAGGTGAAAGGCTGGCCCAGCCTGATGCGCAAGGTGCGCTCGCATGGCGCGGTGGTCATCACCAACCACAATCACCCCGAGGCGGTGGTGGTGGACGCGGAGGAGTATCGCCGGCTGGTCAACCAGGCAAATGCAGCGACGGCCGCCTCGACGCGCGCGCAGTCGCTGCAGGCATTGCAGACCAGGTTCGATGCGCATCTTGCGGCAGTGACCAATGGCGCCGGTCTGGCCAAGGCGATCGGCAAGCCGGCACGCCGGGGCAGCAAGATCGACCTGGGGCCGTCGCTCTAAATCGTGGGGAACATTCTGGTGCTGGCCGGCGTCAACGGCGCCGGCAAGAGTTCGCTGTTGGGCAGCCTGCTGCGGGAAGACGGCGCCACCTGGTTCAACCCGGATGCGTTCACCAGAGCGCTGGTGGAGCAGGGCTGGATACTGGACGATGCCAATGCGCAGGCCTGGCAGGAGGGCGTGCGGCGGCTGCGTCAGGCCATGGACGTCGACCATGACTATGCGTTCGAAACCACCCTGGGCGCGACCACCATCCCGCGCCTGCTGCGGCAGGCCTGCGCGACGCACACGGTGGCGGTCTGGTTCTGCGGCCTGTCCAGCGTCGAGCTGCATATCGCACGTGTGGCGGCGCGCGTGGCCGCCGGCGGGCATGCCATCCCCGAGCACAAGATCCGCGAACGTTACGATGCCTCGCGCGCCAACCTGATCGCATTGTTGCCGCACCTGTCGGTGCTGCATGTCTACGACAACAGCGCACCGGCCGATGCCGCAGGGCAGGTTGCGCCGTTGCTTGTGCTGGAAGCAGATCGCAGCGGCCTGCAATATCCACAAACCCCGGAAGAATTGGCACAGGTGCCCGATTGGGCCAAGCCCATCGTGATGGCAGCACTGGAAACGCGCGGCATGCCTTGACGCCCATCCGGTCCTGCAAGCGGTGAGGGCGCCACGCACCGGACTCACTCAGCTTCTGGCTGTACCCAGACACTGCGACGACTCAAATCCCTGGCTGTTTTTGCATCCTGTGTCCGGATGGATTGGACGTTTCGGATAGATCAAATGCTGAGCGCATGATTTGCAGCATGGCTGCAAGGCCCAGTCGAGATGGTCGCTGTGCATGCTTCTCAATAAAACAGCCAGCAAACTCTCTGGTGCGGTGTCCTCGCCGATTGCGGGACCCTTGGCGGCATGGATGCCGCCACGGAGCCTCCAGGGAAGGATTTACGGCGTGTCCCGCGAGCGGTGAGGGCACCGCGCCCTCGACCGACTCAGCGTTTGACATGGGCATGCCGCTCGCACCGCTTTGCCAGCACGCGAGCGGCGACACCACGCGCTTACGCCTTACCCAACTGCACCGCCACCGGGTCGCCGGTGAGGTAGCCCACCGCTGCGCCGAAACGGTTCTTGTAATTGGCGCGCACCAGTGGATCCAGCGTGGCCTTGACGGTGTCGTGCAGCGGGCTCTCCCAGTCGCCGGGATGCTGGAAATTGCTCATGACATAGGTCCAGCCGTGGATCTGGTCCACCGCGTGCAGACCGGTGGATTCGGCGCCGGCCGGCACCGATAGCAGGCGCGTCAGGCTGCCGGTGTCCACGTTGTAGGCCCACAGGAAATTGTTGACGTGCAGGCTGCTGTCTTCGCCGATGAACAGGGTCCGCAGCGATTCGGAGAATTTCAGGTTGTCGGGATTGGCCAGGCGCTCCGGGTCGGCCAGGTTGCCCAATGCATCGGGCTGGGCCAGATCGTGGCCGGTGAGGGCGGCCGGTGCGGCCATGTCGATCGGCACCCACTCGCTGTGGATCGGCGCGCCGCTGCTGTCGCGGCGTCCGCCGCGCAGGTTCAAGGCGTACACCGCGCCAGCATCCGGGCCTTCCACCTTCACGTCGCCGGAGCCATTACGCATGCTGGTGACGATGTAGGACATGGCCATGTAGGCAACCTTGTCCTTGGCATTGACGGTGGTGCCTTCGAGCTTGGTGAAGCCCAGGCTGCCGCCGGCCAGCGCGGCGTAGCGGTGGGTTTCCAGATAGGTGGCGGCCTTTTCCATGCCGGGCTTGATGCGGATCCAGTTGAAGGTGCCGTTGAACGGGATCCTGGTGAACGAGGCATCGCCCGGGTCGCTCAGATGCACGTCTAGGATGTCGGCGGCAGTGAGGCCATCGGCCAGCGCTTCGATCTCGGCGCTGGTGGCGTGGCCCAGCTTGATCCAGCTCAGCGTCGCCGCGCCCGGGCCGACGCCGGAGGTCTGGTGCCACTTGCCGACATAGAGCGTACCGGCGGAAAGGTCGGCCTTGCGGTCGGCGATGAACATGAAGAGCCCGCCATTGGTCGCATCGTCGCCCATCAGCACGGTGCGCTGGTCGGGCATCACCTGCACCAGCTCATGCGAGATGCGGCCTAGGCAATAGTGCTTGCGCACGCTGCCGGTGCCGTCCGGGTGCACGGTGATTTCCGGCAGGTGGCCGTAGTGATACGGGTTGGCCTTGTCCGGGTCGCCATAGAGGTGCGTGCTGTAGCTGCGGAACTGGGTGTTGCCCGCCAGCGCGGTCGCGTCGGGCTCGTATTCTTCGCTGGACAGATGGGTATTCCACGGCGAAAGGCTGGCGCCGCAGGTGGTCCACAGCCCGTGCACCGGCGCGGTATCGACGTTGTGGTACTTCACCAGCGACAGCTTGCCGGTGGCTGGGTCCTGATCGAGGGTGAGGACGGCGATGGGCGCGGGAAGGTGGCGATTGGTGTCGTTGCCGGCCTGATCGCGGGTGGTGTATTCGAACTGCACCACGGCGAAGACGTGGTTGCCCTTGACCCCCGGAACCCTCGCATCGGGCAGGGTCAGCAGCGAGGAGCCGTCCGGGCAATCGGAGAAGAATGGGCGTTCGGCACCGGGCCTGGAGCGGTCGATGATGGGGCGGTGGTGGATGTCGTAGTAGCCGCCGGCCAACACGGTACCGCCGTTGCCGTCCGGCACCGGATCGCCGGTGACGAAGAAGGGCTGATAGGCCAGCGTGTAGCGCTGGGTGCTGCCGTCGCTGCGGGCCACGCTCAACGACGAGCCCACCGTGGTGGTGGCCATGGCGGCGGGGTTGGCCAAGCTGGGGGCGGGCATGCCATGGAAGGTGGCCGAGACCAGCGGGGCCGGTGTTTGCGAAGGCCGCAACGAACGGGCCGCCAGCGCGGTATTACCCGGTTGGTTGAACGCGGCGGCACTGGCACTGCCGAGCGGCAACAGCGGAGCGGCCGCCAGCAGTTGCATCAGACGGCGACGTGAGGGGTTGTGGGAGGCGGACATCGAAACTCCAGGCAAAGGCAACGACCGCCGGCGGCGACGGCGCAGCGGCAAGCCGGTCACGCTAGGTCGGGCGTATGACAGTGGTTTGACGGCGAGCTCACCTGTTGAGCCGCGGTCGGGTTGTAGCTGCCGAAGCGAACACTGCCAGCGAGTCACGCAGTACAGGCCGCTGCGCAGTCGCTGGCCCAGGGAGTGGTGCGGTGCAGCAAATGACGATCGGTGGCGATGCCAGCTCGGACAGCCGATTCAGCCTATTTGCGTGGTTTGGCGCCGCCTGCCGGTATTCCAAGCATATAGCCCGGGCCAATAAGTTGGCCGTCGTTTGGCATATAAGCGCGCGTTGTTGACAGGGTAGGGGAATCACGCAAGCGTACGCCGCCTAATGGCCTGCGGCGTCACGCATCGCCGTGGGGAGAACCACCTGGAGACCTGGATCTTGGACAAGCTGCTTCGTCGTACCGCCGCGCCCGTCGCGCGCCGCGCCCTCTCTCTGGCCACCGCCGCTGCGGTGCTGATGCTGGCCGCCTGCCAGGGCAAGGACACCGCTGCCGAGGCGAGCAAGACAGCGCCGGCGGCTACGCCCACTGAAGCCTCCACCGCCATCCATCCGGATCAGTGGCCATCGCCGAAGTGGCCGTTCGCGCAGGATGCGGCGCTGGAGCAGCGCATCAGCGACGTGATGGCCAAGATGAGCGTGGAGGAGAAGGTCGCCCAGACCGTGCAGGGCGACATCGCCAGCATGACCCCGGACGATGTGCGCAAGCACCGCATCGGCTCGGTGCTGGCCGGTGGCAATTCCGACCCGGGTGGCAAGTACAACGCCAGCCCGGCCGAGTGGCTGAAGCTGGCCGACGCCTTCTACGAAGCCTCGATGGATACCTCCAAGGGCGGCAACGCGATCCCGATCATCTTCGGCATCGATGCGGTGCACGGCCAGAGCAATATCGTCGGCGCCACGCTGTTCCCGCACAACATCGGCCTGGGCGCCACGCGCAATCCGGAGCTGATCAAGAAGATCGGCGAGGTCACCGCTGCCGAAACCCGCGTCACCGGCATGGAATGGACCTTCGCGCCCACCGTTGCGGTGCCGCAGGACGATCGCTGGGGCCGCAGCTATGAAGGCTATTCCGAATCGCCGGACGTGGTGGCCAGCTTCGCCGGCAAGATGGTCGAAGGCGTGCAGGGCACGCCGGGCACGCCGCAGTTCCTGGACGGCAGCCATGTGATCTCGTCGGTGAAGCACTTCGTCGGCGACGGCGGCACCACCGACGGCAAGGACCAGGGCGACACCAAGGTGTCCGAAGCCACCATGCGCGACATCCACGCCGCAGGCTACCCGCCGGCCATTGCCGCCGGTGCGCAGAGCGTCATGGCGTCCTTCAACAGCTTCAACGGCGAGAAGATGCACGGCCACAAGGTCATGCTGACCGACGTGCTCAAGGGCCGCATGAACTTCGGCGGCTTCGTGGTCGGCGACTGGAACGGTCATGGCCAGGTCAAGGGCTGCAGCAACGACAACTGCCCGGCCTCGTTCATTGCCGGCGTGGACATGGCGATGGCCGCCGACAGCTGGAAGGGCATCTACGAAACCGAACTGGCAGCGGTGAAGTCCGGCCAGATCAGCATGGAGCGTCTGGACGATGCGGTGCGCCGCATCCTGCGCGTCAAGATGCGTCTGGGTCTGTTCGAGGCCGGCAAGCCGTCCAAGCGCCCGCTCGGTGGCAAGTACGAATTGCTGGGTGCGCCCGAGCATCGCGCAATCGCCCGCCAGGCGGTGCGCGAGTCGCTGGTGCTGCTGAAGAACCAGGCCGGCATCCTGCCGCTGGATCCGAAAAAGCGCGTGCTGGTGCTGGGCGATGGCGCCAACGACATGGGCAAGCAGTCCGGCGGCTGGACGCTGAACTGGCAGGGTACCGGCACCAAGCGCAGCGACTATCCGAACGGCAACACCATCTGGGAAGGCCTGGACAAGCAGATCAAGGCTGCCGGCGGTAGCGCCGAGCTGGCCGTGGATGGCGCCTACAAGACCAAGCCCGACGTGGCGGTGGTGGTGTTCGGCGAGAACCCGTATGCCGAGTTCCAGGGCGACATCGCCACCCTGCTTTACAAGCCGGGCGACGACAGCGAGCTGACCCTGATCAAGAAGCTCAAGTCCGAGGGCATTCCGGTGGTGGCGGTGTTCCTGAGCGGGCGTCCGCTGTGGACCAACCAGTACATCAACGCATCCGACGCGTTCGTGGCCGCCTGGTTGCCCGGTTCCGAGGGCGAGGGCATCGCCGATGTGCTGCTGCGCAAGGCCGACGGCGGCGTGCAGAACGACTTCAAGGGCAAGCTGAGTTTCTCCTGGCCCAAGACCGCGGTGCAGTTCGCCAACAACGTGGGGCAGAAGGATTACGACCCGCAGTTCAAGTTCGGCTACGGCCTGACCTACGCCGACAAGGGCGATCTGGCCGCGCTTCCGGAAGAATCCGGGGTTTCCGGTGAGCAGTCGGTGGGCGGGGTGTACTTCGTGCGCGGCAAGCCCGCGCTGGGCATCGCCATGCAGCTGTCCAACGCCGGCCAGGCCAACATGCCGGCGACCACGCTGCCGGTGGGCCTGTCAGACGGTAGCCTGAAGATGAGCGCGGTCGATCACAAGGCGCAGGAAGATGCGCGGCGCCTGGTGTGGTCCGGTGCCAAACCTGCAAGCGTACTGCTGGTGTCCGGCAAGCCGGTGGACGTCTCGCGCGAAAGCAATGGCGATGTGCAATTGCAGCTGACCATGCGCCGCGACAGCGCAGTGACGGCGCCGGTGTGGTTGGGCGTGGGCTGCGGCGACAAGTGCGGCGGCCGGGTCGATGCGCAGAAGACCCTGGCCGCGCTGCCGCAGGGTCAGTGGAAAGTGGTCGGCGTTCCGCTCAAGTGTTTTGCGGTGGCCGGTGCCGATGTGACCAAGCTGACCCAGGTGGCCAGCATCGAAAGCGGCGCTGCGCTGGAGATCGCGGTATCGAAGGTCGCGTTGGGCGCGCTCAACGAAGCCGAAGTCACCGTGGATTGCCCGGTAAAGTGAATCGCAGGCCCGCAGGTATGCCTGCGGGTGGTGCGTCGATGCAATGAAACAAGGCGTGTCGCCGCCATCGGCGGCGCGTCACAACAGCGGCCACCGATCGCGGTGGTGTCATCAGCCGCCGCGGGGGCGGCGTCTTCGATCGGCCGGGATGGCCAGCAGCCGCGGTTCGCCGCGCTGCCGTCGTGCACAGGGTGCGCAGCGGCGGCAGTGGGCAGCCCTGCCTGATCGTTGGCGCTCTTCCCCAAAGCCAGACAGGAGAGTGCAGTGGGTTTGGCGACGTTGGATATCGTGATCGTGCTGGTCTATCTGACCGGCATCTTCGTGCTCGCGCAATTGGTTTCGCGCGAGAAGGCCGGCCACAGCAAGAGCGCCGAGGATTACTTCCTGGCCAGCAAGTCGCTGCCGTGGTGGGCAATCGGCGCCTCGCTGATTGCCGCGAACATTTCCGCCGAGCAGATCATCGGCATGGCCGGCTCCGGTTATGCGATCGGGCTGGCGATCGCCTCCTACGAATGGATGGCGGCGCTGACGCTGCTGATCGTCGGCAAGTTCTTCCTGCCGATCTTCCTGCGCAACGGCATCTACACCATGCCGCAGTTCCTGGAACAGCGCTACGGCAAGTGGATCCGCACGCTGATGGCGGTGTTCTGGCTGCTGCTGTACGTGTTCGTCAATCTCACCTCGATCCTGTGGCTGGGATCGATCGCGGTCAGCCAGGTCACCGGCATGGACCAGACCCTGGCGCTGGCATTGATCGGCGTGTTCGCGCTGGTCTATCAGCTGTACGGTGGGCTGAAGGCGGTGGCGCTGACCGACATCGTGCAGGTCACGCTGCTGGTGCTGGGCGGGCTGCTGGTGGCCGGGCTGACGCTGTCGCGCATCGGCGACGGTGCCGGCGTGCTGGCCGGCTTCCAGCATCTGTGGAATGCGCATCCCGAGCACTTCCACATGATCCTGAGCAAGGACAACCCGTTCTACAAGGATCTGCCGGGCCTGAGCGTGCTGCTGGGCGGGCTGTGGATCATGAACATCAGCTACTGGGGCTTCAACCAGTACATCATCCAGCGCGCGCTGGCGGCAAAGAACATCGGCGAGGCGCAGAAGGGCATGGTGTTCGCCGCGTTCCTGAAGCTGCTGATGCCGCTGGTGATCGTGGTGCCTGGCATTGCCGCAGTGGTGCTGGCGCCGGATCTGGCCAAGCCCGATCAGGCCTATCCGACCATGATGCAGTTGCTGCCCACCGGCATCCTGGGCCTGGTGTTCGCCGCGCTGGTGGCGGCGATCGTGGCCTCGCTGGCCTCCAAGATCAATTCGGTGGCGACCATCTTCACCCTGGATTTCTACGCCAAGTTCCGCCCGCACACCGAGCAGAAGACGCTGGTGCGCGTGGGCCGCATCGTGGCCGCACTGTCGGTACTGATCGGCATCCTGACCGCACGCCCGCTGCTGGGCAACTTCGACCAGGGCTTCCAGTTCATCCAGGAATTCACCGGTTTCTTCACTCCAGGCGTGGTGGTGATCTTCATGCTGGGCCTGTTCTGGAAGCGCGCCAACGAAGCCGGTGCGTTGACGGCGGCGATCGGCTCGGTGGTGTTGTCGTTCGCGCTGAAGTTCGCCTGGCCGGAACTGCCGTTCATGGACCGCATCGGCGTGGTGTTCCTGGCCGCACTGGTGCTGGCGGTGGTGGTCTCGCTGCTGACTCCGGCCACGCAGGCGCGCGATCTGATCCGCACCGACGATGTGGCCTATGGCACCACGCTGGGCTTCAAGGTCGGCGCCGCCGGGGTGATCGCGATCCTGATCGTGCTGTACACGGTGTTCTGGTAAGCCAGGCAGATATCGGGAGTGGCTGACGCAAGGCGTGTCAGTCGCTCCGGCAGCGATCATCATGCGGCGCGGCACCTGGGTGTCGCGCCGCATTGCGTTCAGCGCCTCGGGTGATGCCGGTATCGGACGAGCGGGCAGTGCCAGCTCGCGGAAAACCTCTGCTCGCGTTCCCGGGCGCGTAAAGAATGCCAAATCCAGACCGACGGCAGTGCCGTCCATCGGTCGATGCTCAGACGCGCGCGGCGGCCATGTCTGCGGCCAGCAGATCGACCGGCGCGGCGTACGGCTGGTGCCAGGGCGTCTGCAACCAGGTTTCCAGCGCAGCGGCAGGCATCGGCTTGGCGATCCAGTAGCCCTGGCCCTCGTCGCACCCCCAGGCTTGCAGCTGCGCATAGGCTTCGGCCGATTCGATGCCTTCGGCCACCACGCGCTGGCCCAGGCTGTGGCCGAGCTGGATCATCGCCGGCACCAGGGTGCGGTCGGTGCGGTTGTCCGGCAGCGAGCGAATGAAGGATTGATCGATCTTCAACGAGCGGGCCGGCAGTTGCTTGAGGTAGCTGAAGTTGCTGTAGCCGGTGCCGAAGTCGTCGATGGCGATGTGCACGCCCAGCGCGGCCACCGCGGCCAGTTGTTCGGCCAGATGTTCGGGATGGCGGATCATCGCGCTCTCGGTGAATTCGATCTCCAGCCGGCGCGGATCCAGTCTGTGGCGTTCCAGCCCGCGTCGCAGCAACGCCGCAAAGCCGGGGCGGTCCAGGTCGGCGGCCGATACGTTCAAGGCCAGATTGAAGTCCAGGCCCTGCCGCTGCCAGCGCGCGGCCTGGGCGATGCCGTTATCGATCACCCAGGCGGTGATGCGGTTGATCAATGCGGTCTTCTCGGCCATCGGCACGAAGTCCGAGGGCAGCACCGGGCCGATCATCGGGTGTTGCCAGCGCAGCAGCGCCTCGACCGCCACGCAGCGGTGGTCGTGCAGGTCCACACGCGGTTGGTAATGCAGGCGGAGCTGACTGGCGCTGTCCAGCGCCGCGGGCAGGGCGGCAAGCAGGCGGAAGGTCGAGCGCTGGGCCACGTCGTGCTTGCGTTCGTACCGGCTCCACGCCAGCCCGCGCTCGCGCGACACGTCCACGGCGGTGGTCAGCGAGCGGATGGTGTCGGCCGCACCATAACTGCTGTGCAAGGCCACCGCGCCGATCGAGGCCACTGCGGTATGCGGAATGCCCTGATGATCGAGCGGTTCGGCGAAGGCCTTCGACAGCCGGGTGCACAGGCTTGCCAGCCGCTGGTTCTCGGCCTGGGTGAGAAAGCCGAAGGTGGTCGGATCCAGCCGGTACAGCAGGGTGTCGCCCGGCAGGTAGGCGGCCAGCCGGCGCTGCGCCAGCGCCACGTAGCCGTCGGCATAATCCCAGCCGAGCGCCTTGACCATGTCGCGAAAGTAATCGCTGCCGCAGATATCGATCGCCACCGCGGTGGTGGCCGGCGCGGTTTCGCGCTGCGCCAGCCAGACATCCAGATCCTCGCCGAAGCGCGAGCGGTTGGGCAGGCCGGTGGCGCCATCGCGATAGGTGGTGCTGCGCAGGTTCTCCACCCGCAGCACTGCCAGATCGCGCAGCCCCTGCAGATGATCGAGCGCGTCGGCGTCCAGCGCGGTGCGGGGCGTGGTGCCGATCACGCATAAGGTGCCGATGCGGTGGCCGTCGCGCAGCGTCAACGGCGCGCCTGCGTAGAAGCGGATGAACGGTGGCCCCAGCACCAGCGGATTGTCGCTGAAGCGCGGGTCCAACCGCGCATCCAGCACCACCATGGTTTCGTCCGACGCGATGGCATGCGCGCAGAACGCCTGGTCGCGCGGCGTTTCGGGAGTTTCCATGCCAAGGCGTGCCTTGAACCACTGGCGGTGCGCGTCCACCAGCGAGACCAGCGCGATGTCGGCCCCCAGGCTGCGCGCTGCCAGCGCGGCAATGGTGTCGAACACCGGATCCGGCGGCGAATCCAGCAGGCACAGGCCACGCAGGACGGCCACGCGGCTGGTGTCGTCGATGACGGAAGGGGGCTGGGACACGGGGGCAGGGTCGGACGGCATGTTGCTCTATCGGCCTCTGCCGCATTCGCTTGACGCACGTGCCCCGTCTTATTCAGCTGCCAGCAGCGCAATCGCATGGTGCAGCGCAGGGCAAAGCACGTCCGTGTCCGCCGCTGGTCCGGGCAAAGGGCCGCGGTTTTCGCGTTGCAACACGCCTCTGCGCGAGCGGGCAAAGCCCGTCCCGTCATGCCGGCAGGCGATTCGGGCGCATCGGCTGGCCTGCGCCTGCGCGCGGACGCTCGAAAGTTAACGTTACCAGCGCTCGCCGACGGCAGTCTGCGCGCTCGGTCCACATCCAGGCGTTTTTTCGGTTCTGTGACCTGCGCGCGGCGCGCGCCATCGTGCTTCGCGCACGGTGGCCACTGCGGGCCCGGCCGCGCGCGCGCCGCCATGCCCGTGTTCCCCATCTTCTGGAGCCGATCATGAACATCTTCAATCGCCTGGCGCAGCGCGCCGTGCTGCTGGTTGCCGGGCTTGCGCTGACGTCGCTGGCCCACGCCGGTCTCTCCGTTTCCGGCACGCAATTACGCGAGTCCAACGGCAATGCGCTGGTGCTGCGAGGGATCAATCTGCCGCATGCCTGGTTCGCCGACCGCACCGACACGGCGCTGGCGCAGATCGCCTCCACCGGCGCCAACAGCGTGCGCGTGGTGCTCAGCTCAGGCCATCGCTGGAACCGCACGCCGGAAGCGGAAGTGGCGCGCATCATCGCGCGCTGCAAGAGTCTGGGCCTGATCGCGGTGCTGGAAGTGCACGACACCACCGGTTATGGCGAAGAGGGCGCCGCCGGCAGCCTGGCCAATGCCGCCAGCTACTGGACCAGCGTGCGCGGTGCGCTGGTGGGGCAGGAGGATTACGTCATCATCAATATCGGTAACGAGCCGTTCGGCAACCGGCTTAGCGCCAGCGAATGGGTGACTGGGCACGCGCGTGCCATCGCCACGCTGCGCAATGCCGGCCTGACCCACGCGTTGATGGTGGACGCACCCAACTGGGGCCAGGACTGGCAGTTCTACATGCGCGACAACGCCGCGGCGCTGCTGGCCCAGGACAGCCGCCGCAATCTCGTTTTCAGCGTGCACATGTACGAAGTCTTCGGCAGCGATGCGCCGGTGGACAGCTATCTGCGCGCCTTCCGCAGCAACGGCCTGGCGCTGGTGGTAGGCGAGTTCGGCGCCGACCATCGCGGCGCGCAGGTGGACGAGGCGGCGATCATGCGCCGCGCGCGCGAGTACGGCGTTGGCTACATGGGCTGGTCGTGGTCGGGCAACGACAGCAGCAACCAGTCGCTGGATATCGTGCTGGGCTGGGATCCGGCCCGCCTGAGCAGCTGGGGGCGCACCCTGATCGACGGCCCGGACGGCATTCGGGCAACCTCGCGCAAGGCCAGCATCTTCGGCGCCAGGCGGCGCTGAAGCGGCCAACGGAACATGGCGCGCAGTCGTCGGGTGGGGCGGCGGCGCCCGGTCATCGGGAACGTGCGCGTGACATATGCCGGTTCCGGTCACCGGCCGCGCCCGGCTGGCGGTGAGCGCAGCGCCTTCGCCGACCGCGCCTGGCTGGACGCCCCGGGCGCATGCTCGGGCGTCCAGCCAGGGCGATCAGCGCCCGGGTTCGCGCAGCGGCCCCGGACTCGGCCGTTTGGTCAGCTTGCGTTGCAGCGAGCGGCGGTGCATGCCCAGCAGACGCGCGGCCGCGGACACGTTGCCGCCGGTTTCGTGCAGCGCCTGCTGGATGTGCTCCCACTGCAGGCGGCTGAGCGGGGTCATCATGTCCTGTGCGGCCTCTTCCTCATCCGGCTCGGGCAGGTCGTCGTCCTCTTCGCCCAGCGCCCGCATGATGGTCGGGATGTTGGCCGGCTTGGGCAGGTAATCGTCGGCGCCGAGTTTGATGGCTTCCACCGCGGTGGCGATGCTGGCGTAGCCGGTGACCAGCAGGATGCGCATGTCGGCGCGGATCTCGCGCAGCGGCTGGATCAGGCTCAGCCCGGAATCGTGGCCGAGCTTGAGATCGATCAGGGCGAAGTCCGGCAATGCGCTGCGCGCAGTGGCGAGCGCGCTGGCGGCATCGGTGGCGGTCAGGGTTTCCACGCCGCGGCGTGCCAGGCTGCGCTGCAGCGTGCGCAGGTACAAGGTGTCGTCGTCGACCAACAGGCCGGTACGGATCGGAGTGCTTGTCATGCCAGGACCTCGTGGTCGGAAAGCGGCAGCCGGAACCCGACGCGGGCACCGCTGCCTTCGGCGGGCAGCATCCACAGCTCGCCCTGCAGGCGTTCGACGGTGGCATGCGACAAGGCCAGGCCAACACCCATGCCGTCGTGTTTGCCGCTGTTGAACAAGGTACCAGGCAGCATGGCCTGCGCGGTGTCGAAACCGGGCCCGTAGTCGCGCACCTCACCGCTGAGGTGATCGTCTTCCACTCGAAGCGTGAGGTCGATCTGCGGGCGGCCGGCCCGCTCGCCGGCATCGGCGGCATTGTTGAGCAATACCATCAACAGGTGGCCGACGCCTGGCTGCAGCAGCAAGCGCATCGGGGCGTCCTCGTTGCGGCGCAGCTCGATGGTGGGGCGCACCAGCCGCCATTGCTCCAGCACTTCCTTCACCGCGACTTCGCGGCTCAGATGGCCGTTGTCGGCCGGTGCGGCCAGCGCCAGCACGCGCTCGTGGCACTGCACCAGCAACTCGCGCAAGGTGTCCAGGTCCTCGCGCAACTCGGCCTGATCGCATTGGTCGGCGATATCGTCCACCAGCAGTGTCATCGTCGCCAGCGGGGTGTTGAGTTCGTGCGCCACCGAAGCCGCGTGCGTGGCCAGCGCCACGATGCCCTCGTTGCGGGCGAAGCGCTCGCGCAGGGTGGATATCTCGCGTTCGCGTTCGCGCATCGATAGCGCCAACCGCGTGGCGAAGGCCAGCACCACCACGGTGGAGAGCAGGAAGTTGGCCGCCATGCCCCACATGTGCAGGCTCAGCGGATCGAAGCTGCCGTACGGCAGCGGCAGGCCGAACGCTGCGCTGATCACGTAGCCGGCCACGCACGACGCCGCCACCGCCATCGCCCAGGCCAATGGCAGGGCCAGTGCGGCCAGCGCGATCAGCACCAGGAACAGCGAGCCGAACGGATTGGCGATGCCGCCGCTCCAGCCCACCATCCAGGTCAGCACGGTGACATCGACCAGGATGTGGCCGAATTCGGTGGCCGGGCCGACCGCGCTGCGGTGGGCGACGCGCAACTGCGCATACAGGTTGAACACCGCCAGTGCGGCCACGCCGGCCCACAGCGGTTGCTGCGGCAGGTTCAGGCCCATCAGGCCGGTGGCGACCAGGATGGTGGCGGCCTGGCCGGCCGTGGCCAGCCAGCGCAGGCTGCACAGGGTCCGCAGGAAGGAGGCGTCGGAGCTGTTCATCGCCACAATGCTATGCGCTCGGGGCAGTGGCGGCCTGCGACAAACCGTCGCATCGGCCGGCAGGACGGCCCGCAGCACGCTTCAGCTGTGAGCGGACGGAGGACAGGCTAAAATACGCCGATGCATGACGCCGTGACCCGCCCAACTCCTCCCGCCGACGCCACCGCCTGGCCGCGTCGCATCACCCAGGCCGTCAGGATCGGCAGCGTGACCGTGGGTGGAGGCCACCCGGTGGTCGTCCAGTCGATGACCAATACCGATACCGCCGACATCGCCGGCAGCGTCAAGCAGGTGGCCGAGCTGTGGCGCGCCGGCTCGGAGATGGTGCGCCTGACCGTCAACAACGCCGAGTCCGCTGCCGCCATCCCGCGCATCGTCGACAAGCTGCGCATGATGGGAATCGAAGTGCCGTTGATCGGCGACTTCCATTACAACGGCCATCAGCTGCTCGCCGCCGAGCCGGCCTGTGCGCAAGCGTTGGCCAAGTACCGCATCAACCCGGGCAACGTCGGCTTCGGCAAGAAGAAAGACCTGCAGTTCGGGCAGCTGATCGAATTCGCCATCAAGTACGACAAGCCGGTGCGCATCGGCGCCAACTGGGGCTCGCTGGACCAGTCGCTGGCGGCGCAGCTGATGGACGAGAACTCCAGGCGCGAGTCGCCCTGGGACGCCGGCCGCGTGCTGCGCGAGGCGCTGATCCGCTCGGCGGTGGATTCGGCCGAGCGGGCGGTGGAACTGGGCCTGCCGCGCGAGCGCATCATCCTGTCGGCCAAGGTCTCCGGCGTGCAGGAGCTGATCGCGGTGTACCGCGACATGGCCAGCCGCTGCGATTTCGCGTTGCACCTGGGGCTGACCGAAGCCGGCATCGGCAGCAAGGGCATCGTGGCCTCGGCCGCGGCATTGAGCGTACTGCTGCAGGAAGGCATCGGCGACACCATCCGTATTTCGCTGACGCCCGAGCCGGGCCAGCCGCGCACGCAGGAAGTGGTGGTGGCGCAGGAATTGCTGCAGACCACCGGCCAGCGCGCCTTCACGCCAATGGTCACCGCCTGCCCGGGCTGCGGCCGTACCACCTCCGAGTTCTTCCAGGAGCTGGCAGGCGTCGTGCAGAACCATGTGCGCGCGCGCATGCCGGAATGGAAGATCTCCAACCCCGGCGCGGAGAACATGACCCTGGCGGTGATGGGCTGCGTGGTGAATGGGCCGGGTGAATCGCGTCACGCCAATATCGGCATCTCCTTGCCGGGCACCGGTGAAGCGCCATCGGCGCCGGTCTTCGTGGATGGTGAGAAGGCCGTCACCCTGCGTGGCGAGAACATCGCGCAGGACTTCATCGCGCTGATCGACCAGTATGTCGAACGCACCTATGTCCGACGCGCCGGCTGAATCGCCGGCCGGGTTCAAGGCGTGGTTGCGCCGTAACGCATGGCGCATGGGGCTGTTGTTCGTCGGCGTGCTGGTGCCGCTGGGCCTGTTCGTGGACCTGGCCGACGAAGTCCACGAGCTGGAAAACTTCTATTTCGACGAACCCTTGCTGTGGAGTCTGCGCAGCATTGCCACCCCGACGCTGGATACATTTTTCGGGATGATCTCCAAGATCGGTTACCAGTACGGCGTGATCCCGGCCGATGTCGGCATCGTGCTGGTGCTGCTGGCGCTGCGGCGCTGGCGCGAAGGAACCTTCGCGGCGTTGGGCTTCGGCGGTTCGGCCTTGCTCAACATGGGCGCCAAGCAGTTCTTCCAGCGCGACCGGCCGAGCCTGTGGGACTCGATCGCGCCGGAGAGCACTTTCAGCTTTCCCAGCGGCCACGCGATGGGCTCGATGACCCTGGCGGCGGTGGTCATTGCACTGGCCTGGCGCACCCGCTGGCGTTGGCCGGTGACCATCGTGGCCAGTGCGTTCGCGTTGCTGGTCGGCGTGTCGCGCATCTACCTGGGCGTGCATTACCCCTCCGACATCCTGGGCGGCTGGTCGGCGGCGCTGGTGTGGGTGGTCGGCCTGTATCTGGTCATGTTCCGCGGCACGCGGCGCCCGCATTGGCGTCGCGTTCGCGTGTCGACCTGAGTGCATCCAGTTCTTCGCTATTTCAGCCAGGCGCCAGCAGATGGATGGGCGCATTGCATGCCCCTCGATGTCTGCCTGGATCTCGTGCAGTCCACACCTGCATGCGGCGCACGAACAGCCATCCATGCGCTGACCGGCACGTCCAAGGTCTGGTACGGCGCGGCACTGGAACATCACGCGGTGGTCGCACCCGGTGACTTTCTCTACATCCCGGCCGGCATGCCGCATCAGCCGTACAACGATGGGGTAGAGCCAGCGGTGGTGCTGGTGGCCCGCACCGATCCCAGTACGCAGGAAAGCGTGGTGGTGCTGCCTGAGCTGGATCACCTGCATGGATGACGGCGGGGCATGGGCGGTCATGCAGCAGCGCTGGAATTGCAGTGTCGAGCGGCTGCCTCGGACTGCAGTGTCCGCGTGGATGCTCCGATGAGCGCTATGCCTGGCCCCGCAGGGAGTGATTCTTTGCGGGGGCATGGCGCAGCAGCTGCAGGCCGGTCACGCTGCCGATCAGCGCGAGCAGCATCACGTAATAGCCCGCGCCCATCGGGTGCTGCTTGACCAGCATCACCACCAGCAGCGGCGTCAGCCCGCCGAAGACGGCATAGCCCAGGTTGTAGGCGAACGACACGCCGGACAGGCGGACGGCCGGCGGGAACATCTCGACCATGATGCGCGGGATCACGCCCAGGATGCCCAGTGCCGCGCCCAGTAGCGCGTACAGCGGAAACACCAGCTGCGGATCGCCGGCCAGGCGATAGAACAGCCACGCCGCTACACCGAGCAACAGGCTGCCGATGAGCAGCACGCGTCCGTTGCCATGGCGGTCGGCCAACGTACCGGCCACCACCGAACCCAGCGCCTGCAGCACGATCGCCAGGCTGTTGGCCTGCAGCGCCACCGCCGCCGGGTAGTGATAGCTGCTCTGCAACAGGCCGGGCGTCATCAACGACACCACCAGCACGCCGCCGGCCACCATCCAGGTCAGTGCCAGTGACCGCAGTACGCCGCGCCGATGATCGCGCAGCACCAGCTTGAGCGGGGTCTCGCGTGCGAGCGCGCGCATGGCGACCAGCTCTGCAAACACCGGCGTTTCGTGCAGCCAGCGCCGCAGATAGACCGATATCAGCCCGAACACCCCGCCGGCGAGGAACGGCAGGCGCCAAGCGTAGTCGGCGATCTCGGCAGTGGTGAAGTAGCGGTTGAGCGCGCCGGCGCCCAGTGAGCCAAGCAGCACGCCACCAGCCAGGCCGGCAGTCAGCGTGCCGCAGGCCAGCCCGGTGCGATGTGGTGGCACATGCTCGGCCACGAAGACCCAGGCGCTGGGCACTTCGCCGCCGATCGCGGCGCCCTGCAACAGGCGCGCGGCCAGCAGCAAGAGCGGCGCTGCCATGCCGATCTGCGCGTAGGTCGGCAACAGGCCGATGCACAGCGTGGGCAGTGCCATCAGCAACAGGCTCAAGGCGAACATGCGTTTGCGGCCGACCAGGTCGCCGAAATGGGCCATCACCATGCCGCCGAGCGGCCGCACCAGGTAGCCGGCCGCAAAGATGCCAAAGGTCTGCAGCTGCCGCATCCACTCTGGAATGCCGGGCGGGAAGAACAGCTGGCCCAGCACGGCGGCGAAGAAGATGAAGATGATGAAGTCATACAGTTCCAGTGCCCCGCCCAGTGCCGACAACGCCAGGGTCTTGTAGTCGCTCGCGCGCAGGGGCCTGGGGGCGGCGGGCGAGAGCGAGTCAGTGGTCACTGGCAGGCATCCTTGTAGGCGTGGGACGCGCGCAACGCCGCGCGTCGATGTGCCGCCATGCTAGCGCGGCCCTGCTGGCGGTACGGCGCGGCGTACTTGCCGGCGTGTGCGCAAATACGAACCGGCCGCCGCGCTCAGCCCAGGCTGGCCCGCGCTGCCGCTTCGGCATGCAGGGCGGTGGTATCGAACAGCGGTACATGGGCGTCGCTGGCGTCCACCAGCAGCGCGATCTCGGTGCAGCCCAGCACGATGGCCTGCGCGCCATCGGCGACCAGGCCGGCCATGATCTGGCGGAACAGCAGGCGCGAGGATGCCTGGATCACGCCCTGGCACAATTCTTCGTGGATCACCCGGTGCAGCTGCGCGCGTGCCGCTTCCGGCGGGACCAGTACCTGCAGGCCGCGTGCTTGCAGGCGCAGGCGGTAGAACGGCTGCTCCATGGTGAAGCGCGTTCCCAATAGCCCGACGCGGGTGATGCCTGCGGCATTCAGCGCATCGGCGGTGGCGTCGGCGATATGCAACAGCGGCACCGGCGTGGCCGCGGTGATGGCATCGGCCACGCAGTGCATGGTGTTGGTGCACAGCACCAGCAGCTCGGCACCGGCCGCCTGCAGTGCACGCGCAGCGTCCGCCATGGCATCGCCGGCCGCGTCCCAGTCGCCGGCCTGTTGCAGTCGTTCGATGGTCTGAAAATCCACGCTGTACAGCACCAGCCTGGCCGAATGCAGACCGCCACAGTCGCGCCGCACCGCCTGATTGATCAGCCGGTAATAGGTCTGGGTGGATTCCCAGCTCATGCCGCCGATCAGGCCAAGCGTCTTGACGGGTTTCAACGCGGTGGGTGCGGGTGGCATGCCGTAGGCCCTGGAGTGGCGAACACAACGTTGCGAAGCGTTGCCGGGTAGGGCGTGGACGACGTACCCAAACCCGGGAGTGTACGGGTGCTAAGAGAATTCCGGGTACCTGCCGCGCCGGTCGGGCGACTGCGCAGCAGGATGGTCGGCCGCGCCTACTCGCCCGGTTTGGCGCCTTCCACCGGCGCATGGGTGGCGGCACGGCGCGCCAGCACGGCTTCGCGGTGGGCGATGTAGACGTTGGCGCCGATGATGATGGCCGCACCGATCAGGGTATGGCGTTCGATCGCCTCGCCGAACAGCCACCATCCCAACAGCGCCACCAGCGGCAGCTGCATGAAGCTGATCGGCTGCAATGCCGAGACTTCGCCCAGCTTGAGCGCGCGCGTCCAGAACAACTGCCCGGCGGTGCCGAAGATGCCGGTGGCCAGCAGCCACAGCCAGTCGATGCCCTGCGGCCAGCTCCACTGGAACAGCGCGGGCAGCAGCGACATCGGCACCCAGAACACGTAGGTGTAGAACACCACCGTATCCGAATCGTCGCTGCGCGAGAGCTGCTTGATCTGGATCGCGACGATGGCGCTGATCACTGCCGCCAGCAGCGCCACCAGCAGGCCCGGGCTGAAGGTGGACGAGCCCGGTCGCAGGATCACCAGCACACCGATGAAGCCCGCCGCCACCGCCAGCCAGCGCCGCATGCGCACTTGTTCCTGCAGCCACACCACTGCCAGCACGGTGACGAACAAAGGGGTGGAGTAGGACAGCGAGATGGCCTGCGACAACGGCAGATGCCCGATCGCCCAGAATCCGCACAGCATCGAGGCCAGGCCGATCAGGGTGCGGGCGAAGTATTGCGGCAGCTGGCGTGTGCGCGGCAGCGGCTTGCCCGGACGCACGATCAATGGCAACAGTGCCAGCAAGCCGAAGGCATTGCGGAAGAACGCGATCTCGGTGGTGGGGATGTGCGCGGACGCCAGGCGGATGCTGATGGCCATCAGCCCGAAGGCGAGCGTGCTGATCAGCATCCAGATGGCGGCGCGTACCGGCGCCGGCGCTGCCGTCACCAATGCGCTCCGATGATGCGCGGCTCCGGCTCCAGGATCACCGAGTAGCGCTCGCGCACCGATTCGGCGATGCGCCGCGCGAAATCCAGCAGCTGCGCGCCGCTGGCAGTGCCGTAGTTGACCAGCACCAGCGCGTGATCGGGCGACACGCCGGCATCGCCTTCGCGCCGGCCCTTCCAGCCGCATTGCTCGATCAACCACGCCGCCGACAACTTGCCCTGGCCGGCGTGCTCGCCGGGGTACACCGGCAGCTCGGCGAAGCTGGCCTGCAAGGCGGCGATCTGCTCGCTCGGCAGCAATGGGTTCTTGAAGAAACTGCCGGCATTGCCCAGCACATCCGGATCCGGCAGCTTGCGCCGGCGGATGTTGATCACCGCCTGCGCCACCTCGGCCGCACCGGCCAGCTCGGCCCCCATGCTGGCCAGTTCCTCGCGGATGCCCGCGTAGTCCAGCCGCAGTTCGTGCAGCAGCGGCAGGTTGAACTCCACCGCCACGATCAGGTAACGCTCGGGCTGCTGCTTGAACACGCTGTCGCGGTAGCCGAATGCGCAGTCGTCTGCAGCCAGCCGCACGAACTGCTGGCTCTGCCGATCGAAGGCCTCCACCGCGTGGATGAACTCGCCCACCTGCGCACCGTATGCGCCGATGTTCTGGATCGGGCTGGCGCCCACGGTACCGGGGATCAGCGCCAGATTCTCCAGGCCCGACAGGCCCTGCTGCAGCGAATACAGCACCAGCGCATGCCAGTTCGCGCCGGCACCGGCACGCACGATGGCGTGGTCGGCATGGTGCGCAATGATCGCGATGTCGCGGTTGTCGAAACACAGCACGCAACCCGGCGGGTCGCCGGCCAGCAGCACGTTGCTGCCGCTGCCCAGCACCAGCAGCGGTTCGCCCGCGATCTGCGGCGCTGCCAGCGCCTGCGGCAAGGCCCCGGGCGTGTCGATGCGCAGCAGCCAGCGTGCGGTGGCCTCCACATGAAACGTGTTCAATTCACGCAGCGAGGCGTGTTCGCTCAGGCGCCAGCCCGGTTGCACGGCCTCGCTCATAGCGGCGACACCGCGCCGCCGCTGGGTGCCTCGCGGCGGCGGCGGATCGCATCCACGCATTCGCCGATCAGCGGTGGCCCGCGATACACCAGGCCGCTATAGCACTGCACCAGACTCGCGCCAGCGGCCATTTTCGCCACCGCATCGGCGCCGGAGGTGATGCCGCCCACGCCGATCAGCGGAATCGCTTCGGGCAGGCGCGCGCGCAGGCGGCGCAGCACCAGGGTGGACTGCCCCAGCAGCGGTGCGCCGGACAGACCACCGGCCTCGGCGGCCAGCGGGTGATTGGCCACCAGCGTGCGCGTGACCGTGGTGTTGGTGGCGATCACGCCGTCCACGGCCAGATCGGCCAATACGCGCGCGGCCGCATCGATGTCGCGGTCGTTGAGGTCCGGCGCCACCTTCACCAGCATCGGCACGCGCTTGCCATGTTGCGCGCCCAGCGCTTCCTGGGTTTCGCGCAGCTCGGCGATCAGGCGCCGCAGCGCCTGTTCTTCCTGTAGCTCGCGCAGTCCGGCGGTATTGGGCGAGGAGATGTTGACGGTGATGTAGTCGGCCAGGGGGTACACCCGCTCCATGCAGTAGCGGTAATCGCCTGTGGCCTCTTCGTTGGGGGTGTCCTTGTTCTTGCCGATGTTGATGCCGAGCAGGCCGTCGCGCCGGCGCGCGCGCTGCACATTGGCCACCAGCGCATCCACACCCAGATTGTTGAAGCCCATGCGGTTGATCACCGCCTGATACTCGGGCAGGCGGAACATGCGTGGCTTCGGATTGCCCTCCTGCGCGCGCGGGGTCACCGTGCCGATCTCGACGAAGCCAAAGCCCAGCGCCATCAGCGCGTCGATATGTTCGCCATTCTTGTCCAGCCCGGCGCCGAGCCCGACCGGATTGGGAAACATCAGCCCGAAGGCGGGCGTGGGCAGCGGCACCGGGCGCCTGGCCAGCAGCGCGATGGTGCCGGCGCGGTAGGCGGTCTCGATCGAGCGCAATGCCAGCGCGTGGGCGCGTTCGGCATCCAGGGAAAACAGCAGGGGGCGGGCAAGCGAATACATGCGGGTCAGTTCAAACTCCCGGCGAAGATGCGGGTCTGGTAATGGAAGTCGATCACCCCGTCGTGCGCGTACGCATCGAACAGGGCGCGTAGCGCGGCCAGCATCGGCGCATGCCGCGCATCGTGTGCCAGCGGCGCATACGAAGAGGACAGCAGCCGGCCACGCAAGGCGTCGAAATCCAGCCGCTGCACGTTCGGAAAACGCGCCATCGCCCGGAACCCATCGCCGAACCAGGCCTGCATGGTGGCATCGTCCTGATAGCGTTCGGCTACCGCCGAATAGTCGGTGCCGTAGTCCAGCAACAGTTGTTCGTAGCCGCGCAGGAAGGCGGTGCTCTCCAGTTCGCGCGAGTTCCAGTACACCACCGCCAGGCCACCGGGCTGCAGGATGCGGGCCCACTCGCCGCGCACCGCCTGCATGTCGAACCAGTGGAAGGCCTGCGCTGCCGACACCAGGCCCACGCTGGCATCGGCCAGCCCGGTCGCCTCGGCGGTACCGTCGATCGCCTGGAACCGGGGAAATTCCGCCAGCCATTGCTGCGCGGCCGCGCGCATGGCCGGGTTCGGTTCCACCGCGGTGACTGCGTAGCCGGCTTCCAGGAACAGGCGGCTGGAGATGCCGGTGCCGGCGCCGATATCGGCCACCGGCAGAGCAGGGGTGACGCCCAATTCGTCGTGTAGCCAGAGCAGCAGCTGCGGCGGATAACTCGGCCGGTAGCGAACATACGCCGCCACCCGGTCGTTGAAGCGCTGTGCCGAGGAGGGCGCGGCCGTACTCAACTGTTGGCGGCCGCCAGCCACGCCATGCCACCGAAGAACAGGACGAAAACGGCAACGCCCAACACCCACAGTGCCAGGGCCAGCCAGCCCAGGATCAGGCCGCCGATCGCCAGCCCGTCCCCGTCCAGCCCCTGCGGATTGCGGCGGATTTCCGCGCGCGCCATGTGCCCCGTGATGATGGCGCAGACGCTGCCGAGGAACGGAATCAACGTCCAGCCGAGAATGCCGGCCACCAGGCTGACGATGGCCATGGCGCTGGTCTGTCGAACGACAACGTTCATCATGAACTCCTTGAGGGGCCGGCAGCCGGCGGCTGGCGTGGCACGATTATCCCAGAGCGGCCGCCCAAAAGGCGTGCCGGTTGAGGCGAACCGTGCGGTATGGCCGGCTTCGAGCGGGGCCAGCGGAGCCGGGGCAAGCTGCGACAACGCATCGAACGCGCTCTGGATGCGTCGGCGGCATGGCCGGGCAGGAGCGAACGGCTGGGTGCAGGCATGCGTTCAAGACTGCCGGGTCCAGCCGGATCACACGCCCTGCATGCAGCAAGAGCTGCCTCTTTGCACGCCGCGGGGGTGTCCCAACGCGCCGGAGCGGTGTCCGGCGCGAGCGCCTGGCATCAGAGATCGAACTTGATGCCCTGGGCCAGCGGCAGCGAATCGGAGTAGTTGATGGTGTTGGTCTGGCGGCGCATGTAAACCTTCCACGCGTCCGAACCGGATTCGCGGCCACCGCCGGTTTCCTTCTCGCCACCGAACGCACCACCGATTTCCGCACCGGAGGTGCCGATGTTGACGTTGGCGATGCCGCAATCGCTGCCCGCCGCCGACAGAAACTTCTCGGCTGCTTTCAGGTTCTGGGTGAAGATCGACGACGACAGGCCTTGCGGCACGCCGTTCTGCAACTCGATCGCCTCGTCCAGCGTGCTGTACTTCATCACGTACAGGATCGGCGCGAAGGTTTCGTGCTGCACCACCGCGTCGCTGTTCTGCAGCCCGGTCACGATCGCCGGCAGCACGAAGTTACCGGGGCGGTCGATGGCGGTGCCGCCGATTTCCACCGTGCCGCCGGCTGCCTTGGCCTTGGCGATCGATGCCAGGAACTGCTCCACCGCGCCCTGGCTGTTGAGCGGACCCATCAGGTTGGCCGGGTCGGTGGGGTCGCCGATCTTGCCGTCGAGCTGCTTGTAGGCCTTGATCAGCGTGGCCAGCACGGTGTCGTAGCGGGACTCGTGCACGATCAGGCGGCGGGTGGTGGTGCAGCGCTGGCCGGCGGTGCCGACCGCGCCGAACACGATGCCGGGAATCGCCAGCTTCAGGTCGGCGGTTTCGTCCAGGATGATGGCGTTGTTGCCGCCCAGTTCCAGCAGGCAACGGCCGAGCCGGCGGGCCACTTTTTCGGCCACCACGCGGCCGATCTGGGTCGAACCGGTGAAGCTGATCAGCGGAATGCGCTTGTCGTCGACCAGCGTCTCCGACAGCGCGGTGCCGGCATCGTTGATCAGGAAGAAGATGTCCGGGAAGCCGGCATCCTTGAGCGCCGCGTTGCAGATCTTCATCGTCGCGATCGCGGTCAGCGGCGTCTTGTTGGACGGCTTCCAGATGCAGATGTCGCCGCAGATCGCTGCCAGGAACGCATTCCACGCCCACACCGCCACCGGGAAGTTGAACGCACTGATGATGCCCACCAGCCCCAGCGGCTGGTATTGCTCGTACATGCGGTGGCCGGGACGCTCCGAATGCATGGTGTAGCCGTAGAGCATGCGGCTCTGGCCCACCGCGAAATCGGCGATATCGATCATCTCCTGCACTTCGCCGTCGCCTTCGGGCTTGCTCTTGCCCATCTCCAGCGCCACCAGCGAACCGAGGGCGTCCTTGTGCGCACGCAGCGCTTCGCCACACAGACGCACCGCTTCGCCGCGACGCGGCGCCGGCGTGGTACGCCACACCTTGAAGGCGGCCTGCGCACGCGCCACGATCAGCTCGTAGTCGTCCGGCGTGGTGGCCTGCACATCGGCGATCACCGCGTTGGTGGTCGGATTGAGCGGCTGCAGCACCCCAGCACCGGTGGCCTGCGACCAGGTCGCCTCGCCGAGATAGGTGCCGGAATTGGACGCGGCGAGGTCGAGCGCCTTGAGCAGGTCAGCGGACATGGGATCTCCTGGAAACGGTGGCGGTCGCGCGGCGGCGAGGCCGGCCCACGACACGGGTAGCCGGCGATTTTAGCAGGCTCCACCCACCCCGGCCGACTTGGCAAGCTGGCTGAACATGCGACAATGCCGCCCTTGGCCCCGTAGCTCAGCTGGATAGAGCGTCCCCCTCCTAAGGGGAAGGTCGCCCGTTCGAATCGGGCCGGGGTCACCAGACCGAGAGCCTTTGTTCCAGATGGCCGCATGAGCTGGCGGGACGATAGGGGCCTGCCAGCTGCCGCGTTGAGAAGGCAGGGCGTTGACGGCACCGCGTCAGTAGAGGCTTGCGCATTGTTTCCCAGGTCAGCGCATTGGGCTCAGGTCGGCTGCCACAACTCTGCCTTGTTGCCGTCGGGGTCGATGACCCAGGCAAACAGCCCGAATTCCGAGGTGGTGACGGTCTCCGATACCTGGCAACCGGCGGCTCTCAGCCGTTCAACCAGCGACTCCACATCATCGACGCGGTAGTTCACGATGAACGGGGCTGCGGTGTTCTCGAACTGGCTGCTCGCCTGATCGTGAATTGCCCATGCCAGCGGGTTCTCGAGGCTTCCCTCTCGCGATCCCGTATCGAACACGGTTCTACCCCAGGCTTGTACATCGATTCCCAGCTGCGTTGCATACCAGGTGCGTAATGCAGCCGCGTCGTTGGACTTGATGATGATCCCGCCGATCCCGTTCACTGCGTGCATGCCCGATTCCTTTGACTGAGTGGGTTGATGACCAACAGCGGAGCCGTTCCCTGCGTCCAGATTCGGCTGCCGCGCAACGACGATAAAGTACTGCGAGTTCAGCCGCTTGCCAGATCTTGCTCAGATGACGATCAGCCAAACGCCATCCCTCACCACGGTCCAGAGCGTGAATCGTGCGCTCGACTACATCGAGGTCAATCTCGCCGGGAAGCTTTCGCTGTCCCTGATTGCTGGCGCTGCCTGTGTGTCACCTTTCAAAAGTGGCGGCATTGGTGTGCTGCGGAAGCTCTCCGCTACGGGCATGCAGCACCATCTAATCATCCCCGCTCGTCTTGACGCGCGGCAAACGGGTCAGTAGGCTGCGCCAAAAGTAGTGTCAAATTTATGACATCTATCTTGGATAGTATAGAACGCCCGATAAAACTGGATTTTAATCACAGGGAGAGTGATATGAATATCATGCCATCGGAAGGTATTAAGGCTCTTCGCCTATCCGTCCTAATGCTAATAGAGTTGTTATCGGTAACGCCAGTTGACGTGATGGCTGCGTCTTACTATGGCGCGCCGTATTACGTTAATTCGATCTATGGAAGTCGTTCATTTGGTTCAGCGAGCGCGGGCGCCGAGTGGCTGGTTGGGCAAATGACCAAAGGTTGCATGTCGAAACCTCAGGGTTGTTCATCTTGGCCAGTTATCAAATATAGCGCAACCACAACGGGTGCGTTTGTGATGTGGCCCAATGACCCAACCGGACTGGGCTATTTTGTGGAAGCGACAAAGTATGCCGTCGGCTCGCCAAAGAAGAATCTTGGCAGCTGCAGCATGCCCTGTAGCGGCGGTCTCGGCGCTAGCAGGGACGGAACTGGCCCACGCGGTAGCCGTGATAGTGCTGCCGTGGCGAACAAACCTGGATCAGTTTTTGAAGGCGATCCAATCAATACCGCGACAGGGAATTTTTATCGTCAAGATACAGACTATGATAACCCGAGTGGTCTTGTGTTTCGTCGATTTTACAATAGCTCGTTGTCGGTTTCCTCGACCTCAATGGGGCAGCAGTGGCGCCATTTCTTTGATCGGAGCCTGGAGATTCAGCGCTCCACGAGCGCGGTAACTGACACACAGGCGATCAATGCATATCGTCCAGATGGAAGCTCGGTGACGTTCCAGCTGACTAATGGAGTATGGAAGGCTAGTGCTGATTACTCAGAGACGCTCGTCGAACGGCCCGACGGAGCAGGCTTCGCATTGGCGATTTCAGCGACGCAGCAGACAGAGATTTATGATGCAAAGGGTCTCTTGCAGGAGGTCTACGATAAGGCAGGTCAGAGGGTGTATTTACTGACCTATAGTCTACCTGATGCTACAGGTATGGGCGGCGGAATTCTTTTGAGTGTGGCCGATAGAAGCGGCCGGCAAATGCTCTTTGATTACGATAGTTCGTCAAGATTGGCTGGAGTAACGCTACCTGATAAAGGCAGGATGTTTTACTCATATGACGCAAATGGATACCTTGCTTCGGTGAAATACCCTGATGGAAAATCGATCGGCTATCTTTACAATGAGAGCAGCTTTACGGCGGGGAATAAGCTTCCTGGCGTGCTGACTGGCGTAATTGATGAAAAAGGTGTTAGGTATGAAACGATCACATATCAATCATCTAGAAAAGCAACCTCTGCATCATTTGCTGGTGGAGTTGACACTACGAAAATTGATTACGATGCATATTCCACTAATGGAATAGTCAATTCTTCTGTGATTGGCCCCTTAGGTGCGCGTAGCTACTTGAAGTTTGTTGATGCTGCGACTGGCGCAATACGCTTTGCAAGCTCTGGTTTGCCTTGCGGTACGCAATGCAATCAACCATACAAGGCCATTACATACGATGCGAATGGTTACATCGCGTCTACGATGGATTTTCAGGGTAACAAAACGCAGACCAGCTTCGATACCAATGGTTTGCTTCAGCAGCAGATTGATGCGGTAGGCTCTGCGCAACAGAGAACTATGAATACTGTCTGGGACACGGCTATCCGTGAACCGCTTGAACGAACTGTTCTTGACGCTACTAATGCAGTCAAAGCGAAATCGAAATGGGCTTACAACGTCAGCGGTTTGCAGACCGCCAGCTGCGAGATCAACACCGCTGTGACGACAGCTGTTTCCTACGTGTGTGGAAGCGCGGCAAATGCACCTGCTGGCGTCCGTCAGTGGCGCACAAGCTACTGTGAAAAAGTCGACGCAGTCAATTGTCCGCAGGTTGGTTTGGTTCTCTCGGTAGACGGGCCTCGTACAGATGTGAGCGATGTCAAGGCATACCGCTATTTCAGCACTAGTGACGAATCTGGATGTGGCACGGTAGGCGGGCGATGCCACCGGGTTGGTGACCTCTTTCAAATAACAGATGCGTTAGGGCATGTCACCACATATGCGTCATATGACAGCAATGGGAGGCCGGCACGAGTTCTCGATTCGAATGGGGTCACGACTGACTTTAGCTATTCGCCTCGCGGATGGCTGACGTCCAAGATCACCAGATCCGATGCCAGTGGCGGTGCTTCTGCTCAGGATCGTGTAACGATGATCAAGTATGATGAGACAGGCAACGTCAGTCAGGTTATCGGGCCTGATGGCGACGTAGTGACGTATGACTATGATGCGGCGCACCGTTTGACAGGCATAACTGATGGTGCTGGTAATAGTTTACATTATTCGCTGGATGTTGCAGGAAATCGGCTGAAGGAAGATGTCAAAGATCCGTCCGGAAATGTCAAAAAAACTCTAACTCGCATTTACAACAAGCTAGGGCAATTGCAGACACAGGCGGATGCGTCTGCTAATCCGACTGATTTTTCGTATGATCTCAACGGTGATCTAAATTTAGTGACTGATGCGCTGGGGCGCAAGACACAGCTGGATCCGGACCCTCTGCGTCGTGTCGCACATACGCTTCAAGATGTGGGCGGGCTGGCGGTGGAGACAACGCAGCAATTGGATGCGCTGGACCGCGTTACCGCCTTAGTCGATCCCAAGGGTCTGACTACTCGTTACGATTACAACAGCCTCGGCGACCTCAGCAAGCTGACTAGTCCGGATACCGGCGCAACGACCTACAGCTACGATGCTGCCGGTAACCGTACACTCGAAGCGACTGCCCGCGGGGTCAAAATCAGTTCAAGCTACGACGCGTTGGGACGATTGACCAAGCTGAGCTATCCGACTAGCGCTTTCAACATTACTTATACCTACGATTCCGCGCCCGCCAGTTGCCAGGCAGGAGAGACCTTTGCGACAGGCCGCCTTGCTTCTATCAAGGACGGCAGCGGGACGACAGACTATTGCTACAACGGCTTCGGTGAGCTTGTGCGTAAGTTGCAGACCACCAATGGCAAGGCCTTGGCGTTGCGCTATGCCTACACCGCAGCCGGTCGCCTGACCAGCGCGGTCTATCCCGATGGCGCCAAGGTGGACTATGTCCGTAACAGGCTGGGGCAGGTTACAGAAGTGGGCTATACGCCCGCGGCAGGTACCCGCCAGATCCTGTTGAAGAACATCAGCTATCTGCCGCTTGGCCCGATCGCAGGCTGGACCTATGGCAATGGCCGCGTACTGACACGCGCCTATGATCAGGACTATCGCCCGAAAGCAATTCAGGACACGAGCGCCGGAGGTCTGGATGTCGGTTTTGGTTTCGACCCGGTCGGCAATCTGTCCAAACTGACCCCGGCCGGCGGCACTGTTGCGGATGCCACTCTGGGCTATGACCCGCTTGGCCGGTTGACCGAGTTCAAAGACGGCGTGACCGGCACGGTGCTGGATGGCTACACCTACGACAAGACAGGTAACCGTCAGAGCAGTAAATCGGCAGCCGGCGAAGTCGCTTACACCTATGAGGTAAACAGTCATCGCCTGACCAAAGTAGGTGCGACACCACGTATCTACAACGCAGTAGGCGATACCACTTCGATCAACGGAACCGAGCGCGAATTCGTTTACGACGTGACCGGCCGCATGAGCCAGGTCAAGCGCAATGGCGTGGTGGTACGCGAGTACCGTTACAACGGCAAGGGCGAGCAGGTCCGTCGCTTCCTCGGTACTGCAAATATTTACACGCTCTATGACGAGTCCGGCCACTGGATGGGTGATTACGACAAAGCCGGCAAGCCACTGCAGCAAGCGATCTGGCTGGATGACATGCCGGTGGGAGTCACAGGTACAGATGCCAAGCTGGTCTATATCGAGCCTGATCACTTGGGTAGCCCGCGCGTTGCAGTTGATCCAGCGCGCAATGTGGCTGTGTGGGCCTGGAACTTGAAGGGAGAGGCGTTTGGGAGTACGGCGCCGAATCAAGATCCTGATCAAGATGGTGCAGGTTTCGTGTTGGATATGCGGTTTCCAGGGCAGCGCTACGATGCAATAAGTGGGCTAAATCAGAACTATTTTCGAGATTTTGATGTTTCCGTCGGGCGATATATTCAGAGCGATCCTATTGGGTTAAATGGCGGAGTTTCTGCATATTCCTACGTCGAAGGCGATTCTCTCTTTTCTAAAGATCCACTTGGCCTGGAAAAGTGGGTTTGGATTTCCCCTATCCGAGATCCGGTTATTTATTCGGGGGCTAGGGCTGATGAAGATAGGCCTGGCGTCTTGACAATTTATGCGCATGGAGGTCCGAATGCAGTGAACGGTCCATCCTTCTTTAATAAGTATGGCCTCGCATTCAGCGCTGATCAGGTTGCAGATATTATTGAGGATAGTTCTTGGAACCGTAAGGATGTTGTTTGGTTGAAATCGTGCAACACGGGAAAAGATCCCAATGGGTTTGCTCAACAATTAGCTAATCGGCTTGGTGTGACCGTTTATGCGCCAAACGCTCAAGTTTGGTTTAATAGGCAGGGTGTTATTGGCCCGATGCCAAGGGTAGGTGGAGTAGGAAAAGCTGATTATTCAAATCCTGGGCAGTACACTCCATTTCGCCCAATGCCTCGGGTCGGGAAGTGATGAAAAAAAATACTTGTTTATTTCTGACGATCTTGTTAGCTGCCTGCGGTGCTAAAAGTCCGAGTGATGCCTTTGTTGTTTCAGATTCAAAATTAGAGCGTCTGACTAGAGAGGCTGATTCTGGTGATCTGGCAGCAGTAAAAATTCTTATAGCCCATTATGATGCTACTTCGGGAAATGAAGAGGCCAGTGAAAGGTGGAGAGCTAAAGCAAGGTTGCTTGGGGATGCGGATGAGTTGTATTATTATTCGGCAAGGCTGTCTACGGAGGCTAAGAGGAGTAATGATCGTAAAGAAAGGCGTGCAATGTTATTGGAATCGCTTAGAGCGGCAAGGCGTTCATATGCAATTCGCCCTAATGAATCTGCTAAAAAATTAATTGATGAGGCAAGTCAATCTTTAGTTTATTTGGAGGGCGCTGAGTAGCGGTGGTTTACTTTCAGGTCATCGAGAGTTGTTGATTAAGGTGGCGTGACAAAATCTTGCTCGCGAATGTGTAATTTATTCCATATTTTGCAGTTTGATGGCTTTAAGTGGGTTCAGGTTTTTAAGTGCCAGCGTGTAACTTGTGATGCAAAAATATTGGTAGGATTAACTGCCAGTGGGTCTGGGTAAAGCGGCGAATTCACCAAATTTATTGTGGTTGTAGTGGGGTAGAGAGGTTTGCTGTTTGCAGCAGACATAAAAGGCTCTGAGGCGAACGCTGCGATACGTTCATCAAGCCTACCTGTGCCTAACCACCCGCACTCCCACTGGCCTCGCAAACTTGTCCATCGTCACCGATGAGATACGACTGTGGCGCAGCAAGGCGCCGAGTTGTTCGGGGGCGCCCAGGCGCTGGTCGACTTCCGGTTCGGCCACCGTGCGGGGGCGTTTGCGTTTGTCGGCGTTGGCGAAGCGCAGGCGGTTGTATTCGGCCCAGCCGACGGTGGTGATGGCGCTCATCAGTGCGATCACCGGCAGCGCGCCCAGCGCGAACGGGTCCAGGGCGTTGTGCTCGAGATACAGCTCCATATAGGCGCTGCGCAGGCCGAAGAACCAGGCGATCAGCGTTGCCAGCGGTGCCCACAGATAGAAGTAGACCATCCAGGCGCCGGCGGTGGCCGCGCCATAGGCGAGGCGGCGCGAGCGGCCGAGGCGTTGCGGCAGGTTGATGATGGGTGGCGTCATTGAATTCCTCGGTCGGGGCTTTTCCAGCGGGCGCGCGTATTGCGTCGGGCGATGAGCGCGCGGGGGAAGGCGATCACGGAGGTGAACATGCCGATCGCCCAGAACGCGGCCGGGTACCAGATCACCCAGAAGAACTGGCGTGCCAGACCCTTTTCGTAGCGGCGCTCGATCAGCAGGCTGGTGCCGAACTGCAGCAGGCACACCACCGCCAGCACCAGGCCGTGCCAGCGCGGCAGGATGGTGTCCACATACAGGGCGGGCGGCAGCGCGATGAACTTGCCCAGTGCCCACAGCACGACGATCAGCAGCATCACGTAGGCCCAGATCAGGCTCAGGCCGTATTCCAGCAGCACGCCCCACATGCGCCGGCTGCGCCAGGCGAGCGCGCGCCGGCCATGGCTGAGCAGCACCTCCACCCCGCCGCGTGCCCAGCGCAGGCGTTGCATCCACAGCCCGCGGAAGGTTTCCGGCATCAGGATCCAGCACAACGCGTTGGGCTCATAGCGGATGTCCCAGCCGTCCAGTTGCAGGCGCCAGGAAATGTCGATGTCTTCGGTGACCATGTTGTCCGACCAGAAGCCGACGTGGTGCAGGGCCGAACGGCGAAACGCGCAGATCACGCCGGAAACGGTGAACAGCCGGCCGTACACACGCTGCGCGCGCTTGATCAGCCCCACGATGGCGGAGAACTCGCCTACCTGCATGCGTCCCATCAAGGTGGTGCGGTTGCGCACGCGTGGGTTGCCGGTCACGCCGCCTACGCGTGGGCCGGCGATCAGGTGGCCCACCATCCAGCGCGTCGCGTTAGGATCGAGGATCGCATCGGCATCCACGCACACCAGGTAGTCCGAGCGCGCGGCCAGGGTGCCGACGCGCAAGGCATTGGCCTTGCCGTGGTTCTGTTCGAGGTGTACCACGCGCAGGCGCGGGTGCTGATGGGTCAGATCGTCCAGCACCTCGGCGGTGCGGTCGGTGCTGCCATCGTTGATCGCGATGATCTCGTAGTCGGGATACTGCTGTGCGCTCATCGCCGCGATGGTTTCGGCGACGTGTTTGGCCTCGTTGTAGCAGGGCATCAGCAGCGTGACGAACGGTTCGCTGGCCATCGACGGTGGCCGGGACGGGCCGGGCGTGCCGCGTTCGCGCCGCAGGTAGTAATGGATGCCGCCGATCATCCAGAAGAACGCCATGATGATCGGGTAGTAGAACGCAAAGTTGAACAGGGCGACCAGTAACAGGCTGGACGTCATCGGTCATCGCTCGAGATAGGGAAATTGGCGCGCGGACATCGCTTCGCGCGCTTCGGGCAGGGAGGGATGGCCGCCAATGAAATCGTCGGGGTAGTACGCCAGGTGACGCGCGCCCGCTGCCAACAGCAGCTGGCTATGCGCAAGCAGGACGCCATCGGGCAGCGGCTTGCCGGTGCGCCAATCCACGGTCTGCAGTTCGAAGATGGTGGTGTCGAAGCCACCGGGATGTTCACCCACGCGTTTGACCAGCTGCGCCAGCCAGGATTGCGGATCGTCGGCCTTCTCCATGTAAGGCATGGCCATCAAGGCGGTGTAGTCGTATGCCGCGGCGAATGCGTCCAGCCGTTGCGCGAACCAGGCTTCGCTGTGCGGTTCCAGCACCGGCTGTGCGAACAGGTTGCGCACCGTCACCAGCTTCGGGCGCCAGCGTTCAGCCGCGTTCTTCAACTGCTGGGTGAAGCCGATCAGGGCCTGGGTGCGCCGGGCCGGATCGCCATTGCCATAGGCGGGCAGCTCGTCGTCGCGCAGGTAGGCATCGTCGTGGAACAGCAGGCCTTCGAAATACGCATTGGCCGCAAGGTCTTCGTAGATATCGCTCACCAGTGTGCGCGTGCGCAGGTTGCCCGGATCCAGGCGCGGAACGTCTTTGGGGTCGTTGCCGCGAATCTGCAGGCTGGCCTGCTGCTGCGCATCGGGTAGATGAAATCCCAGCACCGGCAGCCAGGCGAATACGCGCACGCCGGCGCGGGTGCGCAGCTGCCAGGCCACCCGCCCGAACAGGTCCGCGCGCATCGGCAGATGCCGGTTGGGGAAATACAGCGCGTCGGCCGCACCGTCGCCATCCGGATCGGCGAAGGCCTGCAGGAACACATGGCTGGGGCCGATGTCCTTGATGCGTTGGACCAGGATGTCGAGGTTGCGCGCCAGCTGTGCAGGATCCGGGTCGTAGACGTAGTCCAGATCCACCTGGATGGCGCGCAGGCCGTCGCGCGACAGGTCGCGTCGCAGTTCGCCGGCCAGGTCGCGCACATCGGGGTTGTTGAACAGCAACAGGCGGCCGAGGCTGGCCAGCGATTGCCCGTCCACGCGGTCGCGGCCCTGCTGGCCGATATCGGCTTCGTGCGAACGGCCTTCCAGGTCGAAACTGAGCGTCATGCCCAGTTGCGCGGCAATGGCGTTGCTGGCGCGGTTGTAGGCGGCGTAAGGCCACACCATCGCGCGCGGCGGTTTGCCAAGATGCGCCACGATCGCGTCGCGGCTGCGGCGCAGATCGGTCTGGATCCGCTGGCGGTAGTCCGCTTCGTTCTCGTAGCCGCTTTCCGCATGCCACTGGCGCGTCACTGCGGCAGGCGTCTGGTTGCCGAACGGATTACCGGCGATGCCCTTGTGCAGATCGTCGCTGTGCGAGCCGATTTCCACCAGGCCACTGTCCTGCATCTCGCGCAGTTGGGCCCAGGTCACGAAGTCGTCGCCGGTGAAGTCGCGCGGGCCATAGGGCACCACTTGGCCGGCAGGCAGTTCGACCCAACTGGTGACCGGTGCGACCAGCGCCGGATATCCATACGCCTGCAACAGCGGAAACACCCGCGTATACACGCTGCGCAGGCCATCGTCGAAAGTGAGCAACACCGGCCGCGAAGGCAGTGGGCGCCGGCCGGCGCGTGCATCCAGCACCTGTTGCACGCTCACCGGGTGATACGCATGCGAGCGCAGCCAGTCCAGATGCGCAGCGAAGTTGCTGGTGGACACCGCATAGCGATCCGGGTCGCCCTTGGCTGCGACGTCGTCGCGGATATCGTGGTAGCTGAGTACCAGCAGGCCGGCCCGCGCCGACGAAGCGAAGCTCATCAGCAGCAGCGCGAGCAGCAACAGCGGCAGGCGGATCAAGGCGTACCTCCCCATCGGAAATCCAGGTCCAGTCCAAGTTGTTGTTCGCGCCGGCCGTCGTAGACCGGTCGCGACCAACTGACGCCATACGTCAGGGCGCTGCCGTCGCCCAGCGACCACAGATGCCGGTAGGCCAGCGCGGGCACCCATTGGCTGCCAAAATCCGACTGATAGGTCGGCCCGGCGGTCACCTCCAACCGCTGCCGGAAGGCGTAGTCGTAACGGCGCCAGCCGATCTGTTCGATACGCATGCCGGCAGCTACACCGACGCTGCGACGCGGATTGAAATAGTCGACAACGCGGTCGTCCTCGGCGGCAGACACCGATGCTGCAAGCAGCCCGTCGAGCAGCAGATGCGGATTGGCCCACAGCCGCTGGCTGCCGGAGAGATCCAGTTGATTGCGCCGGTTGCCATCGCTGTAGCGTAATCGCCGTGCCTGCAGCTCCCAGCGGCGTTCATCGCTGGGTGTCCAACGCACGCTGGCGCCGATGCTGTCGGCGGTGATGCCCAGACGGCGTGCCTGCAACGAGGCTTCCGGATCGCGCGTGCGCCAGGCAACGCTGGCATACCATGCATCGGAGAAGCGCCAACCGGCATCCAGTGCCCATGCGGTGCCATCGCGGTCGAAGTCGTCCAGCGCGCGACCACCGTAGGCGCTGAAATCCAGGCGGTCGTAGCGATAATGCGTGCCGAGCCAGAAGCTGCGATAGCGCACCCGCGTGTCCTGGAAATCCGCCCAGTCGTCGCGGCCACGCAGGCCGATACGCCAGCGCTCGCCGAGCAAGGGCGATTCGGCTTCGAGCAGCGTTCCGCCAAAATGATTGCCCAGCGGCGACACCGCCGTGGTGCGCTCGTCGTTGTCGCTGCGACCCCAGGACTGGCTCAGGTGCACCTGCCAGCCGCGCTGGCGTTGCAGCGACGCGCCCAGCCGTTGCAGGCCCACATCATCGGGATACTCGGTGCGCAGGGTCTGGAACTGTGCGTCGGCCAGGTCCAGCCGATCGAGATCGCGCTGGGTTTCGACCATGCCGCTGCGCGCCTGTTTCTGGTGCGGGTCCAGCGTCAGTGCGATCCGATTGCGCTGCAGTGCCTGTGTGGTGTGGCCGCGTCGGGCCTGGATCGACGCCAGCGCGGCCTGCAGCTCGGCATTGTCCGGACCGATGGAAACGCGCTCGCGCAGCAGGCGTTCCGCGTTGCGATTGTCGTTGGCCGCGGAGCGCGCGGTGGCAAGCGCGATGTCGGCGCTGAAGCGGTCCCAGTTTTCGTAACCGCTGGTGGCACCAGCGCGTCGCGGCCAGGGAGCCTGCGTGGCGGCCAGGCGTTCGAACACGGGCATTGCCGCATCGAAGCGCTCCTGTTCGAGCAAGGCGTAGCCCAGCAGGACCTGCGTATTGAAATCGTCCGGGTTGTGCTGCAGGGCCTGACGCAGCACCGCTTCGGCTTCGGCAGGGCGGCGCAACCCCATCAGCGAGTCACCGACGGTTGGCAGCACGTATGTGGGTACCTCGATGCCCTGCGCGCGCAACGCCTGGTACCCGGCCACCACATCGCGGTGACGCTGGCGCTGATTGAGCGCGATCAGGCGATCGATGCGCAGCCGCGTCGCCTCGCCGGCAACCTGCGGCGGTGCGCTGCGTTCGATGCGCGCCACGTTGGCCAATGCCTGATCGGTTTCCGCGTAGCGGTGCGCCGCATCGATCGGTTCGGCACTGGCCCAGCCGATCATGCGGGCGATGCGATCGTTGTCGAGACGGTCGCGTTCCTGCTGCGAGAACCAATCGGGATGACGCCAGACCGCTTCGGCGGCCAATTGCGCGCTGCCAAGGTCGCTAAGCGTGAATGCCCGCATCGTGTAGGCGCCCTTGTCGCGCGGGTCCTTACGCAGCACCCGCTCGTAGATCGCTAGTGCATCCGCATAGCGCTGCTGGCCACGGAGTCGCTCGGCCTGCTGCATGGGGGTCAAGGCGGAGGCGTCAGTCACCTCTGAGGGCCGCACTTCTGCGCTGCGCGCGGGGGGCGCACAGGTGGCAAACAACGCGAGGCCGAACAGGGGGGTGAGTGCGCCTAGGCGGTCAGGACGACCGAGCCGCACGGAATGCAGGCAAAGAACGGAAGAAGTTCACTAGCGATCCCGGCTATAAGGATCGGCGATACTGCGTATGCCCATGTAAAAACGACGTCGTCACAACGTTGGTGCGATGTTCATCGGTTGATTCCGCTAGCGAATGCCTGCGATGAAGGCGGTCGGAGCCAGGCACGGGCGGAACCGGTATCGCTTTGGTCGACTGTTTGCGGAGCGCGAGGCACAGCAAGGACATACCAGAGCTGCTTTCCCGAACATTGGCAGTTTCGGTGGAGTTGTTAGCGGCTTTGCCGAAGTTTCGTCTGCGATTGCGCAGTCATGCGATTCGATGCAGCAGGGTGAGGCCCGCTATTCTTCACTTTTAGTGTGATTTTCATCACATAAGTCTGATTGTCAGGCTTTTCCTACAGGGTGGCCCCTACAGCGCGCGTTGACGCACCATTAACGCGACCGCACAGTACCGCCGCACTCGCCGCGTCCTCGGTTGGCGTCGCCGTTCTGGCGGCCAGGCGTGGCGGTGCGGGCGGCGGCGCGCCCAGGCGCGACCGTGGCACAGGGGGCATGACAGATGTGGATGCGATCGGCACCGTTGGTGCTGGCGGCCTGCCTGTGGGCGGTCGCCAGGCCGGCGGCTGCCCAACAAACTGCGCCGACGAGCCTGGACCGGCAGGAACAGCTGCGTCAGGCCGAAGAGATCCAGCGCCGTCAGGAGCAGGAGCGCCAGGCGCCTTTCGCCGGCCCGCGCGAGGAGCCCGAGCGCGTGGACGCACGCAGCACCGTGCTGCCCAAGGAACAACTGTGTTTCCCGATCAATCGCGTGCGCCTGTCCGGCGCGGGCGACGACGCTGCACGCTTTGCGTGGTTGTGGAAATCGCTGCGCGGTTACCAGGGGCGCTGCATCGGCCGCACCGGCATCGACATCATCCGCCGCCGCGCCCTGGATCAACTGGTGGCGCGTGGTCTGGTCACCACCCGCATCGGGGTGCCCGAGCAGGATCTGTCGCGTGGCGAACTGCGCTTCGAACTGCTGCCCGGACGCCTGCGGGCGGTGCGTGTGGTTTCCGACACCGATGGCGCCGGCTGGAAGACGGCCTTGCCGTTGCGCGGCGGGGATCTGCTGGACCTGCGCGCGATCGAACAGGCGGTGGAGCAGTTCAAGCGCCTGCCGTCGCAGGACGCCAAGATCGATATCGCGCCGGGAGACGCGCCGGGCGAATCGGATCTGGTCATCACCCTGCAGCACGGCCGGCGCTGGCGCGGTGTGGTCAATGCCGAGGATTCGGGTGTGGACGCCACTGGTCGTGTGCAGGGTGGGCTGGATCTTTCGCTGGACAATCCGCTGGGCTTGAACGATCTGCTCAGCGTCGGCTACAGCCACGATCTGGCCAGCCGCGACGACGAGCGCGGCACCCGCGGCAACAGTCTTGGCTACAGCCTGCCGTGGGGCTGGTGGACGTTCGCGCTGTCGGCATCGTCCTACCGCTATCACCAGCGCGTGGACGGGTTTTTGCAGACCTTTCGCTCCAGCGGCCAATCCAGCAACGTGCAGCTGGATCTGCAGCGCGTCTTGCATCGCGACGCCACCAGCAAGACCTCCGCCGGCGTGGTCATCGGCCGGCGGCGTGCGCGCAGCTACCTGGACGGGGTGGAAATCGGCATCCAGCGGCGCGATACCAGCAGTGCGGAGTTCTATCTCGCACATCGGCGCTATCTGGGCGCGCTGCAGTTGGATGCGCGGATTGCGCATCGGCGCGGTACGCCCTGGTTCGACAGCCAGTGGACCGATTACGACCCGCAGATCGGCTTCCCGACGTTTCGCTATGGCGTGACCACGCTGGATGTGAGCACGGCGCTGCCATTCAAGCTGGGCCCGGTAGCGATGGCGTGGGAAAGCAGCCTGCGCGCGCAGACCGCCGGCGAACTGCTGCTCGGTTCGGAATTCCTCACCATCGGCGGCCGCTACAGCGTGCGTGGCTTCGATGGCGAAGCCAACCTGGGTGCGGAAAAAGGCGCGTACTGGCGCAACACCCTGAGTTTCCCGATCCAGCGGATCGGGCTGACGCCCTACCTGGGCCTGGACGCGGGCCGCATCGATGGCACCAGTGCCAGCGGGCTGCGTGGTCGCAGTCTGGTCGGCGGTGCGCTGGGTCTGCGCGGCGGATGGTTCGGCGCCAGCGTGGATGCGTTCGCGGGTTGGGCCATTCACCGCCCCGACGGTTTTGCAAGCGCGCAGCCGGCTTACGGCGCGCGCGTGATCTACCAGTTCTGATTTGGATCGCGCTGCCGACCGGCAGCGCGCTGTGCTGATTGATGCCGCCGACAGGCGGCCAGAGAGAAACGATGGACATCGAAGCGATGAGCGTGCGTGATTACGTGGCCGAACAGGGCAAGCGCGCGGTGGCGCTGTTGCTCTGCGTCACCATCACCTGGACATCGTTCCCGGCATGGGCGCAGGTCGCACCGACGGCCAACCCCGGCGGGCAGACCCCGGGGCAACAGGTCGCCGCCAACGGCGTGCCGGTGGTGGATATCGTGGCGCCCAATGCGCGCGGCATCTCGCACAACCGCTACGGCACCTTCAATGTCGGCCCCAACGGGTTGATCCTCAACAACAGCGCACAGATCTCCAGGACCGAGCTGGGCGGCTACGTGGCCGGCAACGACAATCTGCAGCGCAGCGGCGCCGCCTCGCTGATCCTCAACGAGGTCACCTCGGCCAGCAGCCGTCTGCAGGGCTATACCGAAATCGCCGGCACCCGGGCACAACTGGTGATCGCCAACCCGAACGGCATCTCCTGCGATGGCTGCGGATTCCTCAATACCTCACGCGTCACCCTGACCACCGGCACCCCCAATCTCGGCGCCGATGGCGCGTTGAATGTCTTCAGCGTCACCGGCGGTGCGCTGACGATCGGCAGCAACGGTTTGGACGCGTTCGCCGTGGACCGCCTGGATCTGCTGTCTCGGCAGCTCGGTGTCGAGGGATCGATCTGGACCCGGGAACTGGTGGCCAACGCCGGCGTCGGTCGGGTCAGCTACGACGGCATGCTGCTGGATGTGCTGCCCGGTACCGATGGATCGCCGCCGTCGATCGGCATCGACGTGGCGCAGCTGGGCGGCATGTATGCCGACCGCATCCGCCTGATCGCCACCGAAGCCGGGGTGGGCGTGGTCAGCCGCGGCACCCTGGCGGCGCAGAGCGGCGATCTGCAGATCGACAGTGCGGGCCAGGTGAGTCTGGGCGGCACTGCGGTGGCGCGCGATGGCATGAATGTACGCGCCACCGGCGCGCTGGATCAGCGCGGCGTGCTCGGCTCGCAACAAGGCGACGTGCACCTGCGTGCGGCAAGCATGACGCTTGCGGGCGACCTGGTCGCCGCCGGCATGCTGGATGCACAAGCCGGTGGTGCGGTGGACCATGTGGGCCGCAGCAGCGCAGGATCGATCCGTCTGTTCGGTTCGCAATTGAATGCCGATGGCAGCCTGCATACCACCGGTGCGCTGGATCTGAGCGCCGATGGACTACTGCGCAGCGGTGGCGTGGCCTATGGTGGTACCGGCGCCAATCTGCAGGCGGCGCAGATTGCGATCTCCGGCACCTTGCAGAGTGGCGCAGCGCTTGCGCTGAACGCCAATACCATCGATGCACTCGGCACGCTGGATGCGGCAACTGCATTGCGGATCAACGGCAATGGCGATGTGCGCTTGGCGGGACTGGCACAGGCCGGGCAGGGTGCCGGTGTGCAAGCCGGCGGCCGGCTGGAGCTGCAGGGTCAGTTGATTGCGGCCGATACAGTGGCGCTCGATGCGGCGAGCATCGACATCGCACAGCGTGGCGCAGTCTCTGCCGGTGGCGATCTTGAACTGCGCAGCGCAGGTGCATTGAACAATGCCGGTAGCGGCTACGCCGGCCGCGATCTGCGTTTGCAAGCAGCGTCCGTGACCACGTCAGGCAGTCTGTCTGCCGCACGCGACGCGCAGGCGGCGGTTGCGGGTGATCTGGTCAATCGCGGTATGTTCGTTGCGGGCAATGCGCTGACCATCGACGCGGCGCAGCTGGAAAGTCGCGGCGATATCGGTAGCCAGCGTGGGGAGGCCACGCTGCGCAGCCGTGGCGGTCTGGTGCTGAGCGGCAACACCGTGGCAGGCGCTGCCTTGGACCTGGACGCCGCAGCGGATGCGCAGGTATCCGGCGTCGTCAACGCCGGCCGCGTGAATCTTCGTAGCGGCGGCGATACCGCGCTCTCCGGTACCTTGCAGACCACCGCCGGTGGGTTGGTGATCGCCGCAGGCGGTGAGCTCGCCAGCGATGCCGTGGTGGGTTCGACAGGGGCGATCGATTTGCAGGCGAACGGCACGCTGCGTCAGCGTGGCCAGCTCCGTAGCGATGGCGCGTTGCAGTTGCGCGGCGCGGCGGTCGAGCACGATGGTGTCATCGATGCAGGTGGCACCCTGCGCATCGCCAGTGCTGCCGACCTCGCGTTGGACGGCACTGTGCAGAGCGCCGGCTCGGCGACATTGCAGGCGGGCGCGGCACTGGATAACCGCGCGAAGGTGGTCGCCGCCGGAGCACTGGATGTCGAGGCAGCCTCGCTGCGCAACGCGCAAAGTGGCGCGTTCTCGTCGGATGCCAGTGCGCGCGTGCGCACGGCCGGCACCTTGGACAACGCCGGCAGCCTGTATGCGGCGCGCGATCTGCAGCTGACCGCAGGTGCGTTCACGCAAAGCGGCAGTACCGGCTCGGGCAATACGCTTTCGGCTGCGGTGAGCGGGTCATTCGACAACGCAGGCACGGTGGTCGCCCGCAATGCGTTACAGATCGATGCCGGCAGCGTACGCAGCAGCGGTCAACTCGGTAGCGAAGCTGCAGGTGTTCGTCTGGGCAGCCAAGGCGATATGACGCTGCAAGGCGTGGTTGCCGCTGCGACCACGCTGCAGGCCAGCGCCGCGGGCGATCTGCAGCAGGCAGGCTCGCTACGCGCGCAATCGCTGGCACTGCGTGCCGGGCGCGATCTCACGGCCGTCGGCAATCTGCAATCGGCATCCACGCTGGATCTGCAAGCGCAGCGCGCACTGACGTTTGCCGGGCAGGGACAGGCCGGTGGTGATGCTTCACTGCGTGCGGCCACAGTGACGACGCGCCAGGATGCGGTGCTGCAAGGCGCAGGCGTAATCGCGCTGGACGGCGCAACCATCGACAGCCGCGGCACGCTGGATGCGGGCAGCGATCTGCAGATCCGCAGCCAGGGCGATCTGACGCTGGCAGGTGTGGCACAGGGCGGCCGCGACGTGAGCCTGGACGCCACCGGCGCGCTCAGTAACGCAGCGCAGGTGTTTGCAGGCCGCGATCTGTCGTTGCAGGCAGGCAGCCTGGATAACACCGTCAACGGTGTGCTGGCAGGCGAGGGCAACGTGGCACTGACCACCGTGGCGCAGCTCGACAACGCCGGCCGGGTGCAGGCTGGCGGCGACTTGCAGATCAGCGCTGCAAGCCTGGACCAGCGCGGTAGCGCGTCTGCGGGCAACACGTTGCATGCGACGATTGCTGGCACGTTGGACAATCGCGGCAATCTGGTCGCCAGGAATGCGCTGCAGATCGATGCGGGCACGCTGCGCAGCACCGGGCAGGTGGGCAGCGAAGCTGCCGATGTCACGCTGGCCAGCCAGGGCGCGCTGCAACTCGATGGTGTGGTTGCAGCAGCCACTGGATTGCGTGCGACTGCGGGTGGCGATCTGCAGCAAGCCGGTTCGCTCAAGGCAGAGTCGGTGACGTTGAGGGCTGGTCGCGACCTCACTGCGAACGGCACCGTGCAATCGGCATCCACCCTGGATCTGCAGGCGCAGCGCACGCTCGCCGTGAACGGGCAAGCATCGAGCACCGGTGACGCAAGTGTCACCGGAGCGACAATTCTGACGGGTGCTGCAGCCGTGCTGCAGAGCGGGGCCGCGATCAGCGTGGATGGCGGCTCCATCGATAGCCGTGGCTCGCTCGATGCGGCGACCGATCTGACTGTGCACAGCGCCGGTGATCTGGCGCTGGCCGGGGTGGTCCAGGCCGGGCGCGATGTTGCGCTGACGGCGACCGCTGCGTTGAACAATGGCGCTCAAGTCGTGGCGGCCCGCGATCTGCACGTGCAGGCCGCCAGCGCCAACAATGCCGCAACTGCGACCCTGGGTGCGCTCCGCGACCTGCGCGTCGATGTCGCCGGAGTGGTGGAAAATAATGGCAACCTGCACGGCGAGCGCGGCCTTGCATTGAACACCGGCACGTTGCTGCAGCGCGGCCGTGTCTACAGCGGGAATGCGCTATCGATCGCGTCGACGGGCGCATTCGAAAACGCGGGTCAGCTGGTCTCCGGCAAGGATCTGAGCATCGCCGCCGACAGCATCTTCAGCACCGGGCAACTCGGCTCGGTCAACGGCGCACTGTCGCTGAGCAGCCGGAACGCGATCGATCTACAAGGTGTCGTGGCTGCGGCGACCACGCTGCAAGCCACCGCAGGGACCGATCTGCTGCAGGCTGGCTCGCTCAACGCGCAGGCCGTGACATTGCAGGCCGGCCGCGACCTCACTGCCGGCGGTACCTTGCAGTCCGCGTCTGCGTTGGATCTGCAGGCGCAGCGCAGCCTGACGTTGAACGGTCAGGCGCAGGCAGGCAACGATGCCAACCTGCGTGGCGACAACATCGCCACCAGCGCCGCTGCCGTGCTCAAAAGCGGCGGGCAGATCGCCCTGGACGGTGCGGCGATCGACAGCCGTGGCACGCTCGATGCCGGCGGTGATCTGCGCCTGCGCAGTACCAGCGCATTGGCGCTGGCAGGTGTCGCGCAGGCCGCGGGCGATGTCGTGCTGAGCGCCGACGGCAGCCTGCGCAATGCCGGGCAGGTGGTCGCCGGCCGCGATCTCACGCTGCAGGCGAGCGCCATCGACAACGCCGACGGAGGCGCCCTGGCCGCCGAGCGCGGCCTCGTGCTGACGACCGGCGCGTTGCAGAACGCCGGCACGCTGCAAAGCGGCGACGACCTGCAGATCACCGCCGCCAGCATGACCCAGAGCGGCACCGCGATTGCCGGCAAGGCACTGACCGCCGATGTCGCCGGGCTGCTGGACAACCGCGGCACCCTGATCGCCAAGGACGCGCTGCGCATCGACGCAGACAGCCTTCGCAGCAGCGGCCAGCTCGGTAGCGAAACCTCCACGGTGGTGCTGAGCAGCCGCGGCGACACCGTGCTGCAGGGCGTGGTTGCCGCAGCGAACACGCTGCAGGCCAGCGCCGGTGGCGATCTGCAGCAGGGTGGCTCGCTCAAGGCGCAGGCGCTCGCCCTGCAGGCCGGGCGCGACCTCACCGCCGCCGGCACGCTGCAATCGGCAACGCTGCTGGACTTGCAGGCCCAGCGCAGCCTGGTGTTCGACGGGCAGGCGGCCAGTGGCGGCAACGCCAGCCTGCGTGGCGCCAGCATCGCCACCGGGCAGGCCGCCGTGCTGCAGAGCGGCGGCGACATCACCCTGGATGGCGCGGCGATCGACAGCCGCGGTGCACTCGATGCTGCCGGCGATCTGGCCTTGCGCAGCACCGGGCAACTGGCCGTCGCCGGCCTGGCGCAGGCCGATCGCAACATCGTGCTCAGTGCCAACGATGCGCTCAGCAACGCCGCCCAGGTGGTGGCCGGGCAGAACCTCACCGCCACGGCCGCCAGTGCGGGCAACACCGGCACGGGCGTGCTGCTGGCGCAGGGCGACGCCACCTTGTCCATCGCCGGTCTGCTCGACAATGCCGGCGCGGTGCGTGCCGGCAATCAATTGACCTTCGGCCTGGGCGCGCTGCGCCAGACCGGGCAGGCATACGGCGTGAGCGGCCTGGGGCTGACCGCGTCCGGTGCGGTGGACAACCGCGGCGGGCTGATCGGCGGCAACAGCCTGCGCGTGGAGGCCGGGCAGCTCAGCAGCAGTGGCCAGTTGGGCAGCGAACGCGGCGCGGTCGCGGTGATCAGCCGCGGCAATCTGCAGCTCGGCGGCAATCTGGCATCGGCAGGCGCCTTCTCTGCGCAGGCCGGCGGCACCCTGGCGCAAAGCGGCAACCTCAGCGCAGGCAGCACGCTGGAGCTGCGCTCCAGCAGCGATCTCACCGTGGCCGGCCAACTGGCCGCGCAGCAGCTCACGCTGACCAGCGACACGGTGCTGCGGCAGCAGGGCGTGGTCAGCGGTCACAGCGTGAGCCTGCAGGGCGCGCGCATCGAAAACGCCGGCCAGACCACCGCGGCGGGCGATCTCAGCCTGCGTGCGGGCGACATCGCCATCGCCGGTACCGTGGGCGCGGGCATCGCCGGCGATGGAAGCCTGGGCAGCGCCGGGACGTTGCGTCTGACCGCAGACCGTCAGCTGAGCGCATCCGGCAGCTTGCTCGCAGGCGGCACCCTGCTCGCGCAGGGCAGCCAGCTATCCCTGGCCGGCGCCACCACCCGCGCCAGCGGCAACGTGGCGCTGACCACCGCTGGCAGTCTCGATCATCGTGGCGGCGATCTGCTGGCGGGCGGCACGCTCACCGTGCAGGCCGGCGGTGCCATCGACAACGGCCGGCTCAACGGCGTCGGCGGGCAACTGCAGGCCACCCAGCTCGGCATCGACGGTGGCAGTTTGAACAACGCCGGTGGCCGTCTGGTCCAGAGCGGCGTCGGCCAGACCCGCCTTGGCCTCGCCGGCGCGTTCGACAACACCGCAGGCACCGTCGCCAGCAATGGCCAGGACCTGACCATCACCGCTGCCAGCGTCGACAACACCCAGGGCCGCATCGATCATGCGGGCACTGGCACGCTCGCGGTCACCAGTCGCGGCGGAGTGAGCAACGCCTCCGGGCGCGTGCTCACCCAGGGTCAGCTGACCCTGGGCGCTGCAGGCACATTGAACAACCAGGCCGGCACCGTTGCCGCCGCAGGCGATGCAAGCCTGACCGCATCCAGCCTCGCCAATGTCGGCGGGTCGGTCGCTGCGCGCGCACTGACCGTGCAGAGCGGCGGCGCGGTGGACAACCGCAGCGGGCTGCTGCAGGCCAGCGGCGGTGGCTTGAGCGTGCGTGCAGCCAGTCTCGCCAATGCGGGGGGCACGGTGCAGTCAGTGGCCAGCGGCAACCTGGGCGGTGGTCTGCGCATCGAGCTCGATCGTGGCCTGGACAACGGCAACGGCCTGATCGGTGCGAGCACCGATGCGGTCGTGACCGCAGAAAACATCAGCAGCGCCGGCGGCAGCCTGCAAGCGGCGCGCGACCTCGGCATCACCGCACGCGGCCAGCTGGACAATCACCAGGGCGGCAAGCTCAGTGCCGGTCGCGATCTCAACGTGGCAGTGAGCGGCGCATTGCTCAACAGCGGTGGCCAGCTCGACGCCGGCAACGCACTCACCGCCTCAGGCGCGCGCATCGACAACACTCAGGGCAGCATCGTCAACAACGGCGGTGGCCTGACCCGCATCGTCACCGGCGGTGACCTCACCAATACCAGCGGCAACCTGGGCGGGCGTGGCAGTGTGGTCATCGATGCCGCCTCCATCGCCAACAACGCCGGGCAACTGGTCGCCGCCGGCGATTTGATCGCCAACACCAACGGTTTGAACAACCAGGGCGGCAGCGTCTACGCCGGCGCCAATGTCCTGTTGCAGCGTGCGGGCGCGTTCCTGGACAACCGCAACGGCAGGATCAAGGGCGAGCAGTCGGTGCAGCTGTGGCTGCAATCGCTGAGCAACGCCGGCGGGCAGATCGGTGCCGGCAGCATCAGCGGCGGGGCAGGCAACGTGCTGATCGACACCGTCGGCTTCGACGGCGGCGGCAGCATCCTGGCGCAGAACCTGCTGGATCTGACCTTGCGCGGGGACTACACCCATCGTGCCGGTGCCGATCTGGTCAGCAATGGCGACTTCAACCTGCGCGTGGGCGGCAACCTGGTCAACGAGGCCACGCTCAAGGCCGCGCGCCGGCTGGAGATCACCGCCAGCAGCATCAGCAACCGTGCCGGTGCCAACATCCTCTCCAACGACACCCGCCTCAATGGCGGCAACGGCATCGACAACGCCGGCAACATCTCCGGCAACGGCGCGTTGTCGCTGGTGGCCAACAGCATCAACAACACCGGCAGCATCGTCGGCGGCAACGTGTCGGTGAACACCGGCACCCTGGTCAATGGCGCCGACTTCGGTGGTGCCACCGGCAATGCGGCCTATGGCTCGGCCCTGCTCGGTTCGACCGGCAATATGAATCTTGTCGTGCGCGATCAACTGCTCAACCGCGACGCGCGCATCTTCAGCCTCGGCAATATCGCCATTGGTGGGGCGCAGGATGGCGGCGGCACGCTGGTCTCGCGCACTGGGGTGGTGAATAACCTATCGGGCAGTATCGAGGCGGATGGGAGCATCTGGCTCGCAGCGAGTCAGCTGAATAACCGTCGACGCGTCCTCTTGACGCAAACGGAAACGCTGACGCCGCAGGAACAGGACTCGATCGGTACTACTTCGGAGTTGATCGAGGCGCGTGATATTCAGTATCCGCGCGGCGATTACTATGTGTTTACGCCATACATGGGCCCTGATCCCGGCATCACGAGGACGACAGTCGTCGAACAGCGGGACAAGCTGACGGCAGCAAGTGCCGAAGGGCGAATCGTTGCAGGCCGTAACATTTTGGTATCCGGCTCTGTCACTAATACCGCCTCCACTGTTGCAGCGGCCGGCGCGCTGGATGTCAATCGTCGCGGTACAGCCGGGTTGTCCGATGCGTTGATCAACGGCAGCGAGGCCTCGTTGAATCAGGAGCTCGCACTGACGCAAACGGTGCGTCAGACCACTGTGGATGTCACTGTCGAAGGAAGGCTTGGGGATTGCGCAACGGTCGAGCACAACGGGAACGGGCCGGGACCAAGGCCTGTCTGTGAGTACGGCACCACGGAAACAACGCTGTCGACGACTAGAACCAACAGCAGCTATGTCGCCCTAGGCGCCAGCATGACCGGCAACCAAGGCGTCAGCATCAACGGCGCGAACATTAGCAACGGCGCGGTCGGTATCGACGGGCGCGCGGTCAGCGGCGCGTCGCTGGCGGCGGTCGGCGCGCAAGGCGGCCTGAGCGGCCGCGGCAGGCAGAGCGCAGCCAGTGCGGGTCAGCAGGCAGTCACCGGGCGCGCCAATGGCGGCGCCAGCAGCATCCGGGTCGCCACGGGCACTTCCGGCAACGCGGGAGCGCAGGTCGGTGCGAACACCCAGGACGCCACGCTGGCCACCTCCGGCGGCATCGTCGCGATGTCGGTTGCGCCGGTCATGTCCAACGACAGCGGCCTGGCGCGCAGCACGGTCGATCAGGCCACAGTGCAGACCACCACGGCCGGCACCGGCATCGTCGTGGGTGCCAACCAGGGCCGGGTGGGTGTCGATCCATCGAGCATCCCGGTAACCGAGCTTGTGGGCGGCGGCCAGACCTCGCTGGCGCAGATCGATCTGCCCATCGGCGGGCTGTATCGCCTGTCCAACGGCACCGCCACCGACCGCACCGCGATGGGCCGCGCGGCCACCAGCCTGGGCGGCATCAACGCCTGGCGCAGCAACGGCCCGGGCCGTCGTTACCTGATCGAGACCGATCCGCGCTTCGTCAACTACGACAACTTCATCAGCAGCGACTTCCTGCTGGACAAGCTGGGCGTGGACCCGGAGTGGACCCAGACCCGGCTGGGCGATGGCTTCTATGAGCAGCGCCTGGTGCTGGACCAGATCACCCAGCTCACCGGCCGCCGCTACCTGAGCAACTACGCCGATGGCGTGGCGCAATACCGCGCCTTGCTCGAGTCCGGCGTGGCCGCCGCAGGCCAGCTGCAGCTGAGCATGGGCGTGGGCCTGACTGCCGCCCAGGCCGCTGCACTGACGCAGGACATCGTGTGGATGGTGGAGCAGGAGTACCAGGGCCAGACCGTGCTGGTGCCGGTGGTGTATCTGGCGTCCAACTCGCTGCAGCTGCGTGGCAACGGCGCGCTGATCGCTGGCGGCAACGTCGAACTCAACGCCACCAACACCCTGAGCAACCAGGGCGTGATCGCGGGTGCCGATGTCAGCGTCACCGCCGGCAACCTGCTCAACCAGGGCCGCATCAGCGGCACCGGCACGGTGTCGCTGCAAGCGCGCAACGACCTGCTCAACCAGGGCCAGATCCAGGGCCGCGATGTCGCGCTGGCCGCTGGCAACAACCTGGTCAGTGAAGCGTCCAGGGCCATCAACGGCGCCGGCATCCTGTCGGGCATCAGTGCCAGCAACGCCTTGCAGCTGATGGCCGGCAACGACATGACGCTGACCGGCACCCGCGTGCAGGCAGGCGGCAGCGCGGCCTTGATCGCGGGCAACAACCTCAGCCTCACACCCAGCGCCTTGCGTGACGACAACGGCCTGCTGCGTGGTGGCGACGCCGTGTCGGTGACCACGGGCAAGGACCTGATCGTCTCCGCAGGCAAGGACCTGCAACTGCATGGCGTGACCATCAAGGCCGGCGGCAGCGCGGCACTGCAGGCGGGCAACGACCTCTCGCTGAC
>NZ_JAJGQG010000027.1:0-60801 GCF_020783795.1 Xanthomonas sp. NCPPB 1067 | reverse complement strand
ATCGCCGACAGGCCCACGCGGCACCCTTGCGGCAGCACGCGCGTTCGCTCGACGCGACCGGCGAGCCGACGTCAGCGACCCCAACCGCAGCGCGAAACGCCGAGCGATCATCTGCCCAACCGTTGACGCACTGCCTCGAACAATGTCACCCCGGTAGCCACCGATACATTGAGGCTTTCGATATCGCCCGGCATCGGGATCTTGACCAGCCCGTCGCAGTGTTCGCGGGTCAGCCGGCGCAGGCCATCGGCTTCGCCGCCAAGCACCAGCCCGACATTGCCGCGCAGATCCACGTCGTACAACGACGCCTCGGCTTCGCCGGCCAGGCCGTACAGCCACACGCCTTGCTTCTGCAGATCGCGCAGGCAGCGTGCCAGGTTGGTCACCGCCACCACCGGAATGCGGTCGGCAGCGCCGGCCGAGGTCTTGCGCACGGTGGCGTTCACAGTGGCCGACTTGTCCTTTGGGATGACCACTGCGGTCACGCCTGCCGCCGCCGCACTGCGCAGACAGGCGCCCAGGTTGTGCGGATCCTGCACACCATCGAGCACCAGCACCAGTGCGCGCCCGTCGGCTGCGGCGATCAGCCCTTCCAGTTCGTTCTCGGCCCACAGGCGCGCGGCGGCATAGCGCGCGGCCACGCCCTGGTGGCGCACCTGCCCGCCCACGCCGTCCAGCGCCTGCGTGGCAACCCGGCGCACGTCGATGCCCTTGCGGCGCGCCTGCTCCTCGATCTCGGTGAGGCGTGGATTCTTGCTTCCTGCCTCGATCAGCACCTCGCGCACGTTGTCGGCGTCGTTCTCGACGGACGAGGCGACGGCATTGACGCCGACGATCCACTGGTTCTGCTTGCTCATTGCGCGGGAATAGAAAAAGGTAAAGGGGAATGGTAGGGCCTGCGGCCGGATACGTCACGGCCGGGGCACGCGCCATGACGTGGGGCCGCGATGCCCGCACGCCATGCAGTGGCTGGCCCGACTGGCGCACCAGCGATTCCCGACCAAGGCACGCACACCTTGCCGCGCATCGCGCCATGAAGGGCTGTCAGCCGCTAGCTGCGTGCGCCTTGCCGCAGGCGGATATCAGTAGCGAGCCAGACCACGCCGTCGGGATGCCTGCGTACCGCGATCGAGCACGCGCCACACCCTGGGCTGCTTACCCCGGCCACCGCTCGGTATCGTGGTCCGGATGCTGCCGCGACACCACGCTGGCCAGAAACGCCACGGCGGCGGCATCGTCTTCGGGCGGGCGCGTGGGCAACTGCGCCAGGTTATCGACGAAGGGCAGCTTGCGATCCACGCCGTACTGGATATGCGGCGGCAATCGTTCCGGTGCATCGAATGCGCCCGCGGCGACCGCTACGCCATCGGGCGCCTCGTAGGTCAATGGAGTGCCGCACTCGGCGCAGAAACCACGCTGCACCACCGACGAGGAGGCGAAACGCCTGGGCGCACCGCGGGTCCAGCGGAACTCGGTACCGCGTACCGACACCAACGGTGCGTAATACGCTCCGAAGGCCTTCTGGCACATCCGGCAGTGACAGATCGATGCATCGACCAACACGCCACGCACGTGAAAACGCACGGCCCCGCACTGGCAGCCACCACTGTACTCGCTCGAAGTCTCCATCGTCTGCTCCGCAAGTCGGTCTGCTACGCACGCCATTGCGGACCAGGAACATCCGCTACGGCCCACACATCGATGGGAGCGGCCGACACTAGGACTGCGCAGCCGCACCCACCTGCTCACTTCCCGCTCCACCTTGCCGGCGTTCTTCCGGTTGCCTCGCCGTCGTGCGGGCCACCATCCCGCAAGCCCGCCACGCCATCGGACATCTCAGAGCGACTTTTTCTTCTTGCGCTTGGTCGGGGTCTCGCGCGGCGGCAGCGGCGCCTCAGGCGCTGCGCCATCGTCGGTCAGGCGGAAGTCGATCTTGCGCTCTTCCATGCTGGCCTTGAGCACCAGCACGCGCACCGGATCGCCCAGACGGAACTCACGGCCGCGGCGTTCGCCACTGAGCGTCTTGCGGATCGGGTCGAACTGGTAATAGTCCTGCGGCAACTGGGTGACGTGTACCAGGCCGTTGACCTTGGACTCGTTGAGCTCCACGAACAGGCCGAACCCGGTCACGCCACTGATCACGCCGTCGAACTGGCGGCCGACGTGTTTTTCCATCCAGGCAGCGCGGTAGCGCTCGTCCACCTCGCGTTCGGCCTCGTCGGCGCGCCGCCCACGCTCGGAACACTGCAGCGCCAGCGCAGCCATCTGCCGCGGGGTGTAGAGGAATTTCTCAGGGCTGGCGCCGGTCAGCGCATGCTTGATCGCGCGGTGCACCAGCAGATCCGGATAACGACGGATCGGCGAGGTGAAATGCGCATACGCCTCCAGCGCCAGGCCGAAGTGGCCGTGGTTGTCGGGCGAGTACACCGCCAGACTCTGGCTGCGCAGCAGCACCGATTCCAGCAACGCCGCATCGGGACGTGCGCGCACCTTCTTCAGCAGCTTGGTGTAATCGCCGGGGCGCACCTTGCTCCAGGCCGGCAGGCTGAGCTGGAATTCCTTGAGAAACTCCAGCAGGTCCTCGTATTTGCTCTCCGGCGGCCGCTCGTGCACGCGGTAGGGCGCGGGCACATGCACGCTCAGCAGATAGCGCGCCGCCTCCACGTTGGCGGCGATCATGCATTCTTCGATCAGCTTGTGCGCATCGTTGCGCACCAGCATGCCGGCCTGGGTCACTTCGCCGGTGTTGTCGAGTACGAAGCGCACTTCCGAGGTTTCGAACTCGATCGCGCCACGCTGCGTGCGCGCTTTCGACAACAGGTGGTAGAGCTGATGCAGACGCTGCACTTGCGGCAACAGCGGACCGATGAAGGCCTTGGTGTCGGCATCGTCCTCGCCCACCGCCTTCCAGACCTGGTTGTAGGTCAGGCGCGCATGCGAGTTCATCACCGCTTCGTAGAAGCGCGACCCGGTCACCTCGCCATCGCGCCCCACCTGCATGTCGCAGACGAAGCACATGCGATCCACCTTGGGCATCAGCGAGCAGATGCCGTTGGACAACGTCTCCGGCAACATCGGCACCACGAACCCGGGGAAATACACCGACGTGGCACGTTTCTGCGCCTCCTCGTCCAGCGGCGTGCCTGGGCGCACATAGTTGGACACGTCGGCGATCGCCACCACCAGACGGAAACCGTCGGCATTGGGTTCGCAGTACACCGCGTCGTCGAAATCCTTGGCGTCCTCGCCGTCGATGGTGACCAGCGGCATCTGCCGCAGGTCCACCCGGCCGCCGATCATCTGCGGCTCCACCACCAGCGGCACGGCCGCCGCTTCGTCCAGCACTTGCTGCGGAAACTCGTGCGGCAATTCGTGGCCGTGGATGGCCATCTCCACCACCAGCGATGGCGTCAACTTGTCGCCAAGCACAGCGATGATCCTGCCGATGGCGGGGCGGCGCGCGTCCGGCGGCGCGATCAGCTCGCATACCACCAGCTGGCCTTCGCGCGCCTCGCCAATCCCATCCGGCGCGATCTGCACATTGCGCTGGATGCGCTTGTCGTCCGGATCGACGTAGGCCACGCCGTGTTCGTAGAAGAAGCGGCCCAGCATGCGCGACATGCCACGTTCGAGCACACGTGCGATGGCGCCTTCGCGGCGCCCGCGGCGATCGATGCCGGTGACATTGACCAGTGCACGATCGCCGTGCATCACCTTGCGCATTTCGAAAGGTGGCAGGAACAGGTCGTCGCCGCCCTCGTCCGGCTTGAGGAATCCGAAGCCTTCCGGGTTGGCGATCACCACCCCGGCGATCAGGCTGGTCTGCTGCACCGGTGCATAGCCGCCGCGGCGGTTCTGCACCAGCTGCGCCTCGCGCACCATCGCGGCCAGGCGCTTGCCGAGTGCGTCGATACGCGCGCTCAGGCCGAGCTGCCCGGCGATCTCTTCGGCGGTCTGCGGGCCGTCGCAGGCCTCCAGCAGCTGCAGGATGGCTTCGCGGCTGGCGATCGGCTCGGCATAGCGCAGCGCCTCGCGGTCGGCATGCGGGTCCTTGAAGCCCGGGGCGGAAGCGGCCGCAGGCTCGGCGAACCGCTCGGGCGGCGGCGCCGGTGGCCCGCTCTTGCGCGGATGCGGTGCGCGCGTGGCGCTGGGCAACTCCGGAGACGACTTGGCGGCGGAGCGCTTGTTTGCGGACCTGGTCGAAGCGCCGGCGGCGGCGCGAACCAGAAAGTCCGGCATCCACCCCGGCAACTTCTGTTGCTCGGCGGTAGAGGAATCGCCCGCTTTGGAGGCTTTACGGCGACTGGGCCGGGCGGAATCTGGGGGGTTTTTCTTTGTCATTGCGCTTATGGTACCCCCTGCGGTCCTGGCGTGGGCGGCAGGCCGACGCCGGCCGTCGGCGATCGGCCTGTAAAAAGCGTTGACAAGCCCTGCGGGAGTCTGCAGAATTCGCGGCTCACCTGCCCAGGTGGCGGAATTGGTAGACGCACTAGCTTCAGGTGCTAGCGGGGGCAACTTCGTGGAGGTTCGAGTCCTCTTCTGGGCACCAGTTTAAAAAGACCTCCGAGCGATCGGGGGTCTTCTGGTTTCTGGGGTCCGATGTCTTCCGGCACCTCTGATCACCTCGGCCTGCACCATGCCCCTGCCTGTTCGATCAGTTCAACGGCCGCTGGCGACGGCGCAGCGTGCAAGCGGCTCTCGCATCGGCCCCACGCATGCCAGGACGGCCAACGATCATGCGCTGTGTCGTATCGGCGCCAATGCCTCCGGATCAGCCTGGCTGACGATTTAGCCGCGCAGCCGACTCGAGCGGATACAAGCGAACGCAAGCCGCAGCGCGACCCGCGATACTCACTGACCGGCACGCGCAGTCGATGTCAGCGCAGCCCTGGACTGCGCCACGCCTGGCACCTGCCCGACCACCTCATCGCCCCGCGGTGATGCCTGCAGCGCGCAAGGCCTGGGCCCAGATACGGTAGCCGGCGTCGCTGGGATGGGTGCTGTCGGGCATCAAGGCTTCGGGCAGGGATCCGTCCGGTTGCAGCATCCGCGGCCCGATATCCAGTAACTGCACCGACGGATCCCTGGCGAAACGGGCGGCAAGCAGACGATTGGTTTCGGCGATCGGCGCCCGTAGCGGACTGTCGGCACGGAAGCCGCGTGGCATGATCTGCATCAGGATCAGCTTGCTGCCAGGCAACCGGCGGCGCACCTCGGCGACCACCGCCTCCACGCCCTTGGCAGCTTCGGCCGGCGTGCTGGCGCGCGCCTGCGCGGTGCCGGTGAGATTGTTGGTCCCGATGTGCAGCACCACCCAGCGCGGATCCAGGCCGTCGAGTTCGCCCTGGCGGATGCGCCACAACACGTTCTGGGTGCGATCCCAGCCGAAGCCCAGATTCAGCACCCGCCGTTTGCCGTACAGCCATTGCCAGGAATCCAGGCCGCTGACGCGGGTGGCCTGCGGCGGACCGGCCCAGAAATGGGTGATCGAGTCACCGATCATCACCACCTCGGGCTTGAGCGTGCGCGCCTCGGCCAGCGCGGCATGGTGGCGGGCGTACCAGTCGTAGGAATCCTGTTCCAGCCAATCGACCGGCATCAGCGAGGTCGCCGCATCGCGGCCGAGCTCGGCCACCGGCTTGACCGGCGGCTCGCCTAGCAGCCGCGCAAGGGTCGGCTCGATCGCCTCGGCCAGCATGCGCTGACCCTGCGTATCCGGATGCAGGGCACCGGCGGCAGGGCGCAGGCGCGGGTCGTAGAACAGCTCGGTGCGCAGTGCGCCGCCGCGCTGGAATACCGAACTCACGTCCAGATAGGTCACGCGCGGATTGTCGCCGTAGCGCACGGCCAACCCCTGATTGACCTGCGCGTCGCGCCGCGACTTCTCCACCGAGATCTCGCTGGGCAGCACGCTCAGCAGCAGGATATGGGTGCGCGGCAACTTCTGTTCGAGCGCCGCGACCACCGCATCGATACCCAGTTGGGTCTGCTCGGCGCTCTGGTCGAGGTGACCGGTGTTGTTGGTGCCGATCAGCACCAGCGCGACCTTGGGCTGCAGACCATCCACTTCGCCATTGGCCAGCCGCCACAGCAGGTTTTCGGTGCCATCGCCGCTGAAGCCCAGATTCAGGGCGCCGCGACTGCCGTAGAAGGTTTGCCAGGTGGACTGGAAGTCTTCGTCTGGCAGCTTGGCTTTCTCGTAGTTCTGGGTGATCGAATCGCCGATCAGCAGCAGCCTGGTGTTCGGGTGCTGTTTGACCTGCTCCAGCACCTGCGCATGCCGCTGCACCCACCAGGGCTCCTGCAGCCGGTCGGTGGGCACGATGGAAGGCGGCGGCGTCTGCGCCCCTGCGGTGGCGCAGGCCAGCAACAGCCCCCCGCACATCAGCGCAAGCGCGATGGCAGACAGCGAAGCGCGGAAAAGCGCAATATGCAACGACCGGAACATGCGCGCACCAGAAACGGAGAGAAGCGGCGATTGTGGTCCGCTGCCGCGGCGAACGACAAGCGCCATCGCGCAGCATCTGCACTCAGGCGCGGCGCGATGGCTAATGTGCGCCACTGGCCCGATAACGCTGCTGCATCCCATCCTGCGCACCGGCCGATGCAGGAGCGTGCCGACACGCGATCACCAGGCGCTGGATTTGGGAGGTCTTCGTAGACCTCGGTGATCTTCACATCTCTGTGAGCGATCCAGCGTTGCCGCGCCTGCGGCAGCGCTGGAGCGCGGCCGACCTCAGCGCAGCCCGGTCTCGCCGCGCGCGATCACCAGGCGCTGGATTTCGGAGGTGCCTTCGTAGATCTCGGTGATCTTCGCGTCGCGGAAGTAGCGCTCCAGCGGCATTTCCTTCGAGTAGCCCATGCCGCCATGGATCTGCACGGCCTGGTGGGTGATCCACATCGCCGCTTCGGACGCGGTGAGCTTGGCCACGGCCGCCTCGGTGCCGAATTTCTGCCCCTGACCCTTGAGCCAGGCCGCGCGCAGCGTCAGCAGCAGTGCTGCGTCCAGCTTGCACTTCATGTCGGCGATCTTGGCCTGGGTCATCTGGAAGGTGCCGATCGCTGCGCCGAACGCCTTGCGCTCCTTCACGTAGGCCAGCGTGGCTTCATAGGCGGCGCGCGCGATACCCACCGCCTGCGAGGCGATACCGATACGGCCGGCATCGAGCACGCTCATCGCGGTCTTGAAGCCCTCGCCTTCGGCGCCCAGCACTTCGTCCGGCTGCGCCACGTAGTCGGCGAACTCGATCTCGCAGGTGGCCGAGGCGCGAATGCCGAGCTTGGGCTCGGTCTTGCCGCGGTGGAAGCCGGCGCGCTCGGTATCGACCATGAACGCGGTGATGCCGCGCGATCCCTTGTCCGGTTCGGTCACCGCGAACAGCACGATGTACTTGGCCACCGGGCCGGAGGTGATCCAGCTCTTCTTGCCGTTGATGACAAAGCTGCCATCGCCCTGCTTGACTGCACGGCAACGCATCGCCGACGCATCGGAGCCGGACTGCGGCTCGGTCAGCGCGAACGCGCCGATGTGGGTGCCCTCGGCAATCGCGCGTACGTACAGCTGCTTCTGCGCCTCGGTGCCGTTCTTCAGGATGCCGGTGCAGAACAGCGAGTTGTTGACCGACATGATGGTCGAGTGCGCACCGTCGGCGGCAGCGATCTCGATCATCGCCAGCGCATAGCTGATCGGGTCCATGCCCGCGCCACCGTACTCGGCCGGCACCTCGATGCCCATCAGGCCGTTCTCGCCCAGCAACTGGATGTTTTCCAGCGGGAACTCGCCGCTGCGGTCGAAGTGCTCGGCGCTGGGGGCGATCTTTTCCTGGCCGATCCGGCGGGCCACGTCCTGGATCATCAGTTGTTCTTCGGTAAAGCTGAAATCCACGTTCGACCCCTCCGGGTATTGACTGTGCGCCCATTGTAGCCACAACCATTCGCATGCGTATGTAGTTGACCCCACTCCCTGCCCGGCCGAAAATATCTCCATATCGCGATATAGAGATATTCATGGATCTGGAAGACTGGTCGGCCCGCCTGAAAGTATTCGCCGACGCCACCCGGGTACGCCTGCTGGCCTTGCTGGAACAGGAAGAGCTCACCGTGGCCGAGCTGTCGGCCATCACCCGCCTGGCCCAGCCGCGCGTGTCCACCCATCTGGCCAAGCTCAAGGAAGCCGGGCTGGTGCGCGACCGCCGGGCCGGTGTCTCCGCGTATTACCGCTACGACGAGGTCTCGCTGGATCCGGCCCAGCGCGCACTGTGGCTGGCACTGAGTACCGGCAGCGACGACCCGCTGCTGCGTCAGGACGCCGAACGCGTGGCCGCCGTGCTGGCCAATCGTGCCGCCGACCAGAACTGGGCCGATTCGGTGGCCGGCGACATGGAGCGCCACTATTCACCCGGCCGCACCTGGGAAGCGCTGGCACGCACGGCCCTGCCCTTGCTGGAAACCGGCGACGTGCTGGACATCGCCTCCGGCGACGGCGTGCTGGCCGAACTGGTGGCGCCGCACGCCACCCGCTACATCTGTATCGACACCAGCGCCCGCGTGGTCGCCGCCGCCAGCGAACGCCTGCGCAAGCTGGGTAACGTGGAAGTGCGCGAAGGCGACATGCATGCGCTGCCCTTCCCCGATGCCAGCTTCGACCTGGTGGTGCTGATGCACGCACTCACCTACGCCGCCAAGCCGGCGCAGGCGGTGGCCGAATCGGCGCGCGTGCTGCGCCCGGGCGGCCGCTTGCTGCTGTGCAGCCTGGCCAAGCACGAGCATCGCGCCGCAGTGCAGGCCTATGGCCACGTCAATCTTGGTTTCGCCGCCAAGGAATTGCGCCGATTCGTCGAAAAGGCCGGGCTGGACGTCTCCAGCCTGGAGACGGTGACGCGCGAGAAGCGCCCGCCGCATTTCGAAGTGATTTCGTTGATTGCGGTGAAGCCGGGAATGGGGAATCGGGATTCGGGATTGGTGGAACACACAGACACTGCGGCGAGGAGAACCGGACCATGACGCAGGCGCGAATCCCCAATCCCGAATCCCCAATCCCGTTCTCGCTGCCGTGGCTGCATCCGGAGCGTGCAGCCAAGCTCACTGCCGCGCTTGCCGAACGCATCCTCATCATCGATGGCGCGATGGGCACCATGATCCAGCGCCACAACCTGCAGGAACCGGATTACCGCGGCACCCGTTTCGCCGACGGCTACGACAGCGCGCACGTGCATGGGCCTGGATGCGATCACGCGCATGCGCCGGAAGGCCACGACCTCAAGGGCAACAACGACCTGCTGCTGCTGACCCGCCCGGAGATCATCGCTGGCATCCACCGCGCCTACCTGGACGCCGGTGCCGACCTGCTGGAAACCAATACCTTCAACGCCACCTCGGTCAGCCAAGCCGACTATCACCTGGAACATCTGGTGTACGAGCTGAACAAGGCAGGTGCCCAGGTCGCGCGTGCTTGTTGCGATGCGGTTCAAGCGCTGACCCCGCACAAGCCGCGCTTCGTGATCGGGGTGCTGGGCCCCACCAGCCGTACGGCCTCGATCAGCCCGGACGTCAACGACCCCGGCTACCGCAACACCAGCTTCGACGCGTTGCGGGAAACCTACCGCGAGGCGATCGAAGGGCTGATCGACGGCGGTGCCGACACGCTGATGGTGGAAACCATCTTCGACACCCTCAATGCCAAGGCAGCGCTGTACGCCATCGAAGAAGTCTTCGAAGCGCGCGGCGGGCGCCTGCCGGTGATGATTTCCGGCACCATCACCGACGCCTCCGGACGCACGCTGTCCGGGCAGACCGCCGAAGCGTTCTATGCTTCGGTGGCGCATGGACGGCCCTTGTCGGTCGGCCTGAACTGCGCGCTCGGCGCCAAGGATCTGCGCCCGCACGTGGAGACGCTGGCGCAGATTGCCGACGCCTATGTCAGCGCGCATCCGAATGCAGGCCTGCCGAATGCATTCGGCGACTACGACGAAACGCCGGAAGAGATGGCGCACACGCTGCGCGAGTTCGCACAGGCCGGCCTGCTCAATCTGGTCGGCGGTTGCTGCGGCACCTCGCCCGACCACATCCGCGCCATCGCCGAGGCGGTGGCAGATCTACCGCCGCGGCAATTGCATGGCTCGCGGGAGCTGGCCGCGTGAGGTGCCAACCGCCCCCTCATCCGCCCTTCGGGCACCTTCTCCCGCAAGCGGGAGAAGGAAAGGGCGTCGCGTCGCCTGCCACGATGGCGCTCCGAGGACAGCGCACTTCCCTTCTCCCGCTGGCGGGAGAAGGTGGCGCGAAGCGCCGGATGAGGGCTGCTTCGCGTCACCTTCCGTGGCACAGCCGTGAACACCGGTTCACCACCACCGATCGCGCCCTCAACGTCCGGCAGAGCCTTGCATGAGCACTCCCCGCTACACCCGCCTGTCCGGCCTGGAGCCTCTGGTCATCACCCCGGACCTGTTGTTCGTCAATGTGGGCGAGCGCACCAACGTCACCGGCAGCGCGCAGTTCCGCAAGCTGATCAAGGAAGAGCGTTACGAAGAGGCGGTGGAGGTGGCGCGCCAGCAGGTCGCCAACGGCGCGCAGATCCTCGACGTCAACATGGACGAGGGCCTGATCGACTCCGAAAAGGCGATGACCCGCTTCCTCAACCTGATCATGTCCGAGCCGGATATCGCGCGCATCCCGGTGATGGTCGATTCGTCCAAGTGGACGGTGATCGAAGCCGGTCTGAAATGCCTGCAGGGCAAGAGCGTGGTCAATTCGATCTCGCTCAAGGAAGGCGAAGCGGTGTTCATCGAGCAGGCCCGCAAGGTGCTGCGCTACGGTGCCGCCGCGGTGGTGATGGCCTTCGATGAGGCTGGCCAGGCCGACACCTGTGCGCGCAAGGTGGAGATCTGCACGCGCGCCTACAAGGTACTGACCGAGCAGGTCGGCTTCCCCCCGCAAGACATCATCTTCGACCCGAACATCTTTGCCGTGGCCACCGGTATCGAAGAACACGACAACTATGCGGTGGATTTCATCGAAGCCACCCGCATCATCAAGGACACCTTGCCGCATTGCCACGTATCCGGCGGCGTCTCCAATGTCTCGTTCTCGTTCCGCGGCAACGAGACCGTGCGCCAGGCGATCCATTCGGTGTTCCTGTTCCACGCGATCAAGGCTGGCATGGACATGGGCATCGTCAATGCCGGCGGCATGCCGATCTACGACGACCTGGACCCGGAGCTGCGCGAGCGCGTGGAAGACGTGATCCTCAATCGCCGCCGCGATGGCACCGAACGTCTGCTGGAGATCGCCGAGCGCTACAAGGGCAGCAAGGGCGCCGCGAAGACCGAAGACCTGGCCTGGCGCGACAAGCCGGTGCGCGCACGCCTGGCGCACGCGCTGGTGCACGGCATCGATGCCTATGTGGACATCGACACCGAGGAAGCGCGCCAGCAGTCGACGCGCCCGCTGGACGTGATCGAAGGCCCGTTGATGGACGGCATGAACGTAGTCGGCGACCTGTTCGGCGCCGGCAAGATGTTCCTGCCGCAGGTGGTCAAATCCGCACGCGTGATGAAGAAAGCCGTCGCCTACCTGCTGCCCTTCATCGAGGCGGAGAAGTTGCGCACCGGCGATGTCGGCAAGTCCAACGGCAAGATCATCATGGCCACGGTCAAGGGCGATGTGCACGACATCGGCAAGAACATCGTTGGCGTGGTATTGGCCTGCAACAACTTCGATGTGGTCGACCTGGGCGTCATGGTCAGCGCGCAGGTGATCCTGGACCGCGCCCGCGAAGAGAATGCGGACTTGATCGGCCTGTCCGGATTGATCACCCCGTCACTGGAAGAGATGTCGCATGTGGCGCGCGAGATGCAGCGCCAGGGCTTCGAGATTCCACTGCTGATCGGCGGTGCCACCACCTCGCGCGCGCATACCGCGCTGAAGATCGACCCGCATTACACCGCGCCCACCGTCTGGGTGAAGGATGCCTCGCGCGCGGTAGGCGTGGCGCAATCGCTGATCTCGCGCGACCTGCGCGAGGCCTTCGTGGCCGCCAACGACGCCGACTACGCCGAAATCCGCGCCCGCCACCGCAACCGTGGCGACGCCAAGCGGCTGGTGTCGCTGGAGAAGGCGCGTGCGCAGCGGTTCGATGGCGACTGGAGCAACTACACGCCACCGACGCCGCGTCAGCCGGGCCTGCACGTGTTCGACGACTACCCGCTGGCCGAGCTGGTCGAGCTGATCGACTGGACCCCGTTCTTCCAGGCCTGGGAACTGGCCGGCAAGTTCCCGGCGATCCTCAGCGACGAGATCGTCGGCACCCAGGCCAGCGAGCTGTACCGCGACGCGCGGCGCATGCTCACGCAACTCGTCGACGAACAATGGCTGAGGGCCAAGGCCGTGTTCGGCCTGTGGCCGGCTAATGCGGTTGGCGATGATGTTGAAGTGGTCCTGACCGACCACCGGGTTTCGGCAACCGAGATTGGGGATTCGCAGCAGCCTGGCCAATCTCCAATTCCCAATCCCGAATCCCGGCGTTTACTGCATTTCCTGCGCCAGCAAGTCGACAAGCCCATCGATCGTCCGGACTTCTGCCTGGCCGATTTCATCGCCCCCAGGGACAGCGGAAAACAGGACTGGATCGGTGCGTTTGCCGTCACTGCCGGCATCGGCATCGACCCGCATGTCGCCCGCTTCGAGGCTGCGCACGACGACTACAACGCCATCCTGCTCAAGGCACTGGCCGACCGTCTGGCCGAGGCGCTGGCCGAGCGCCTGCACCAGCGTGTGCGCACCGAATTCTGGGGCTATGTCGACGATGAGAACCTGGACAATGAGGCGTTGATCGCCGAACGCTATCGCGGCATCCGCCCGGCCCCCGGTTACCCGGCCTGCCCCGAGCACAGCGAGAAACGCACGCTGTTCGACATGCTCGACGCCGAGCGCAATGCCGAAATGTCGCTGACCGAGAGCTTTGCGATGCTGCCCACGGCGGCGGTGTCCGGCTATTACTTCAGCCATCCCAAGAGCCAGTATTTCGTGGTCGGGCGGCTGGGCAAGGAACAGGTGGCCGACTACGCCAGGCGCAAGGGCATTACCGTGGCACTGGCCGAGCGCTGGCTGGCCTCCAACCTGGATTACGACCCGGAATAAGAGCATCTGCAGACTGCAGACATTGCAGGAGCGCACCCGGGCGCGACGGGCGTTATCGGAAAAGCTTCATCGCACCCGCGTGCGCCCCTAGGCGCCACCGACGCATCGCGCGGCGGCGCCCTTGATCACGCCAGCATCAAGCAACCGGCCGCAACACGTTCAAGACTTCGTAGCACGCGCCCATGGTGTGGTAATCGGTCTTGCCGGCGGGGCTCTTTTCGTCGCTGTACTTGCGGTTGTCCGCATCCAGAATGCGGTACCACGCGCCATAACGGTGGTCGATCATGTGTGTCCAGGAGTAGTCCCACAGCTTGTCGTACCACTGCCAATAGCGCGCATCGCCGCTGCGTTGAGCGAGCAAGGCAGCGGCGGCCAGCGATTCGGCCTGCACCCAGAAATACTTGTCGTCGTCGCAGACCTGGCCATCCGGCGCGAAGCCGTAGTACAGACCGCCGCGCTGTGCATCCCACGAGCGCTCCACCGCCACATCGAACAGGTGTCGGGCGGTAGGCAACAACCAGTCGGCCGGCGCATAGCGATCCAGCAGCATCAGCAGCTTGGCCCATTCGGTCTGATGGCCTGGCTGGAAGCCCCATGGCCGGAACAGATGCTTGGGATTGTCGCGGTTGTAGTCCCAGTCGATGTTCCACTGCGGGTCGTAATGCTCCCACACCAGGCCATCGGCCTTGGCCGCCTGACGCCGGGTCATGTGATCGGCCAGCTGCAGCGCGCGGTCGAGATAGCGCTGCTCGCCACTGGCCTCGTACGCGGCGATCATCGCCTCGCACATGTGCATGTTGGCGTTCTGGCCGCGATACGTGGTGAAGTTGAACTGCGCGTCGGCCTCGTCGCGATACAGGCCGAATTCCGGCTCCCAGAAGTATCGCTCCAGCAGCTGCCAGGTTTCGTCCATCCATGCGCGCGCCTCGGCGATGCCGGCCTTCAGTCCGCACGAATAAGCGAGCAGCACGAACGCAACGCCGTAGCAGTGGTTCATGTCGTCTTCGACCACGCCATCGCGCAAGGTCCAGGCATAGCCACCGGTGGCGGCGTTACGATGCACGTTGCGCAGGTAATCCAGGCCGTGGCGCACCGCATCCAGGTACTCGGCATTGCCGAATTCGCGGTAGGCCATCGCGTAGTTGAAGACGAAGCGCGTGCTGCTCACCAGATGCCGGTGGCCGGCGTCGTACACGGAGCCGTCGTCGCGGAAGTAGTGGAAGAAGCCGCCGGCAGGGTCGATCGCGCGCGGGTGGTAGAACGCCATGGTGTCTGCGATGTGCTGACGCAGGACATCGGCCGAACGGAAATCGGGTGTGGGGGATGCGGGCAACGGGCTCATGCTTGTTCCTGGATCAGGGTATGGACGTCATCGATACCGGGCATGGCGGCGAACGCGCCCTTGCGCGTGACCGCCAATGCGCCAACGGCAGCAGCGAAACGAATCACCTCGGCCATCGCCGCAGGATCGACGCACAGCCGCTCGAGCGGGAGCGCGCGCGCAGCCAGTTGGTACAGCAGGCCGCCCACGAAGGCGTCGCCTGCCGCAGTGCTGTCGCGCACCTGCACGTCGAAGGTCGGCACCTGGCCCGCGTCGGTACGCGTCTGCCAGTGCACCGGGCCACCGCCATCGGTGACCAGCAGCCAGCTCGCCCTTCCCTGCCAAAGCTTCTGCGTCACCGCGGATGCATCGGCGTTCAAGCTGCCGGCCAGATAGTCGAGTTCTTCGCGCGAAAGCTTGACCACATCGGCCAGGGCCAGCGCCTCCCATAGCACCGGCGCCGGGTCCACGTGCTGCGGCCACAGCATCGGACGCAGGTTGAGGTCCAGGCTGACGATGGCGCCGGCATCGCGTGCGCGGCGCATGCCATCGAGCGTGCATTGCGCGATCTCCGGCTCGGTCATGCTGTTGGAGCACACATGCAGCACCGCTGCCTGCGCGAAGCCGTCGGCCGCGAAGTGTTCGGCGCGGAACAGCAGGTCGGCTGCCGGTGGCCGGTAGAAACTGAAGCTGCGCTCGCCCGCGGCGTCGAGCGCCACGAAGGCCAGCGCGGTCTTGGCCTGGTCGGTACGCACGATGCCATCGGTGGCCACGCCGGCCTGCTGCAGGCTCTGCAACAGGAAATCGCCGAACATGTCGCGCCCGAGCATGCCAACGAAATGCGCTGCGCCACCGAGTCTGGCCACTGCCACCGCCACGTTGGCCGGCGCGCCGCCGGCATACTGCGCGAAGGTGCGCGCATCGTCGCTGGCGGCCTGCGGCAAGGCCAGCATGTCGATCAGGGCTTCGCCGAAGCAGATCACCTGGTTCCTGACGGCACTCATGCGCGCGCCTCCGCCAGGTCACCACGCAGGCGCGAACCCCAGATGCCGTAGAACACGATGTACAGATAGCAGAGCAGTGGCAGCACGAACGACTCGTGCAGGCCAATGCTGTCGGCCAGCAGGCCCTGCAGATAGGGCACGATGGCGCCGCCGACGATCGCCATGATCAGCAGACTGGAACCGCGGCCGGTCAACGGACCCAGGCGCTCGATACCCAGCGTGAAAATGGTCGGAAACATGATGGAGTTGAACAGGCCGATCGCCACCAGCGCGTACACCGCCAGCATGCCGCCGCTGGCCATGGTCGCGCCCAGCAACAGCGCATTGATCGCGGCAAACACCGACAGCAGGATGCGCGGCGACAGCTTGGCCAGCAGCGCCGAGCCGATGAAGCGGCCGATCATCGCCAGCGTCCAGTACGCCGATACGTACTTGGTCGCCTCGCGCTCGGTGAAACCGCCGATCTGCGGCAACGAGAAGTAATTGACCATCAGGCTGCCGATCGCCACTTCCGCGCCGACATAGAAGAAGATCGCCAGCACACCGAAGCGCACATGCGGATGGCGCAGCGCATCGCGCAGCGTATGCGCGCTTTCGTCCTTGGGCGCACTGGCATCGGTCAGTGCCGGAAGGCGGAACAGGAATACGAAGATCGCCAGCAGGAACAGCACGACGCCCAGCCCGATGTACGGGCCCTGCACTGCCTGCGCTTCCTGCACGCGATAGGCAAGCTGCTCGGGTTCCGGCAGCGCCTTGAGCGCGTCGCTGCTCATCACCGTGTTGGACAGGATCAACCAGCCACCCAGCAGCGGCGCGATCGCCGTGCCCAGCGAGTTGAGCGCCTGCGCCAGGGTCAGTCGGCTCGATGCACTGCGCTCGGGGCCGAGCAAGGCGACATAGGGGTTGGCCGCCACCTGCAGGATGGTGATGCCGGTCGCCAGGACGAACAACGCACCGAGAAACGCGCCGTAGACGCGCAATTCCGCTGCCGGCCAGAAACCCAGCGCACCGACCGCCGCTACCGCCAGCCCGGCCACGATGCCCAGCTTGTAGCCCAGCCGGTTCACCAGCCAACCGGCCGGCAGCGACATCAGGAAGTACGCGCCGAAGAAGGTGAACTGCACCAGCATCGCCTGCGCGAAGTTGAGTTCGAACACCGACTTCAGGTGCGGAATCAGGATGTCGTTGAGGCAGGTGAGAAAGCCCCACATGAAGAAGATCGTGGTGACCACCGACAACGCGACGCCGTTGTTGACGGGCGCCTTGCTGCCGCTTGGCACGGTGGATTGCGTGGAAAGGGAAACCATAGGAGTTGCCTGGTCAGCGGCCGGAGGCCTTGGTGGGAAAACGGGAGGGGGAGTGCGACGGCGGAAGCGGACCGGCCGATGGCGGGGCGCAGGCGCTGCTGGCGCGCACCTTCAACGCGACCGCGGCGGTGAGTCGTTGTGCGGCCAGCTCGGGGCTGCCGATGCGTTGCAGCACCAGTTGCGCGGCCTGCCGACCACGCGCGCGTGGATCGGCGGCCAGCGTGGTCAGTGCGGGGGTGAACAACGCGGCTTCGGCGATATCGTCGAAGCCGGTCACCGCGAAGTCGCGCCCGGGCACGATGCCACGCATCGCCAGGGCCGCCATCAGGCCCAGCGCAACGCTGTCGTTGTAGCAGACCGCTGCGGTGACGCCGTGCGCGCCGCCGTCGAGCATGGCTGCGCCACACAGCGCCGCATCCTGGCGATTGGGCGCCGACTCGACGTAGTGCACGGGCAGCCCGGCCTCGGACATCGCGCGCGCATAGCCGACACGGCGCTGCCGGCAGGAGCTGGAATCGGCGTGACCGCCGAAGAACACGATCTGCCGGTGCCCCTGGGCGATCAGATGCGTACAGGCCAGCAAGGCGCCCTGCTCGTTATCCAGCGCCAGCAGATCCCAGTCCGCCCCTTCCACTTCGCGGTTGAACAGCACCACGTTGCGCTGGCGGCCGAACACCTGCGCCAGCGCCTGCGCCTGGCTGCCCTCTGCCGGCGAAAGGATGATGCCGGCCGGCGTGTGCTCCATCAGCGAGGTCAGCACCGCCTGCTGGCGTTGCGTCGACTCGCCGGTGCTGCCGAGCAAGGTCACGTACCCGGCCGCGCCCAGCGCCTCGTCGACGCCCGCCGCGAACTCGGCAAAGAACGGGTTGGACAGATCGTTGATCACCAGCGCGATGCTGGACGAGGTCCGCTGGCGCAGATTGGCTGCCGCACGGTTGTAGACGTAATGCTGCCGATCGAGCTCGGCCTCCACGCGTGCGCGGGTCGTGGCATGCACCAGCGGGCTGCCACGCAGCACCAGCGACACGGTGGCGCGCGAGACGCCGAGCGCCGCGGCGATATCGCGCAACGTCACCGCGCCGCGCCGCGCCGGGCGCGCATCGACCGGCTCAGGGATGGCGGGCGCCGGCCTGGAACGCGTCAAGCGACCGGCCCTGCTGAATGAACGTCGCGCATGCAATGGACTTGAATTGGATCGATCCAATTAAGCCCGTTCCCCGCAGGCTTTGCATGCGGCAGCGCAACATAGGGCCGCGATCCGGGGCTGACGTGGCCCCTGCCTTTCGGGCTGTCGTCCCACTTCCAATCCCCCAAGCCTCGCACCGCCTGTCCCCGGACCATGAGGACGCAGCATTGCCGCTCCTGCGGTGCCACCTCATCTAGAAGTCTCGCACACGGTCGTCGGTCGGCTGCGGCAGCGCCCCGTGGACGTAAGCTGCGCCCTCTCGCCGGCAGCCTATCGTTTTCCCGGTGCGCCGCCATGCTCGGTCATGCAACCGGTCGGGAAGCCTGTTCCAGCCTGCGCACCACCAGGGCATGCCCGCTTACCGGAAGGCGATCGACAAACCGATCCCGCCTTGCCAGTCCGGGCTCTCCGACGTCACTCCGCGCAGTACCGAGATATCCAGCTGCATGGCATGCGGCAGCTGCCAGGCGCCGCCGGCGCCCACCACCCGCGAATGCTCGCTGCCGGTGTCCACGCCCGCTTCGACATAGCTGCTGAAATGTTCGCCCGAGAAAAACGTGTAGTTCGGCGCGAAGGTCCAGGTGTGGCCGCCGTCGTTGCGCGCGTAATTGACGTACAGCGCCAGCGAGCGCGCCTGCGCCAGATCCCAGGACGCCGTCACGCCAAGCTCGTGCGTATAGCCGTCGCTGAAAGCGCGCCTGCCGGTGGGCATGCCATAGGTGCCCAGCGCAGCCCATTGAAAACTGTCCCAGCGCGATGGCAGCGCGACCTTCAGCCCGATATGGCTGTCGCCGCTTCCGCGCACGCGCGTGCCGGCCGTGCGTTGCCAGTTGTAGCTATCGCTACCCAGTTGCAATTCCACATGCTGCGACAGGCCCAGACGCAGGACGGTATCGGCGGTGTACTGGGTCGTGCGCTGCCCGTCCGCACGATCGGTACTCGCATCCGGCAAGCCCTGCTCCCAGGCGAACGCACCGGGTTGCAGCACCTGCGCCGCGAACGGAAGTCCCGGCCGATCAAACGCGGGTGGCTCGTCGGCCTGTGCCGCCACCCGCCCGCTGACAAGACCCAGCGCCAACAATGCCCCCGCCCGGATCCGGCCTGGCCGCGCGGGCTTGCGCCACAGGCGGCACGCCGCCGTTACGGCGTACGGGAAATCGACTGACATGGACATGGGCGACACCATCGGCAGGAAGTGGGCGGCAACACGGCAGACCATAGTCCCGGCCGCGTCCACCGACAACGGGGGCGCAACCCGGGCGGGCCGTGATGGGGCCGGAATGCCCCTGCCGCCCAGGCTCCAACTCGGGCGCGCCCTGCTGGTCCTCCGTCGCCTGGACCGGGCCTCGTCCGGCAGACCAGGGCGAATGGGCGACCTGCACGACACGCGCGGCATCCTCCTGCAGCGCGCCCGTCGGGCGCTACCGCGAACAGACGCATGTCGACGCCCGCCGCCGTCGCTGCCGTTCAACGCATGGACACCCTCAGGTGTCCGTGGACGACACCGCCCAATGCCGCCGGTTACCAGACCAGATCGTCGGGAACCTGATACTTGGGATCTGCGTACGGGTCATCGCCCGCGGGCGCGTTCGGATCCACCTTCAACGCCACCGACGGAGCGAACACCGCCTCGGCCGCGGCCAGTACTTCGGCGGTGACCAGCAGGTAACGCCCGTTGAGCTGCAGCACACCCAGCTCGCCGGCATTGAGCGCCTTGAGCTGATCGGCGGTCACGTAGATGCGCTTGATCTTGCCGCCGTACGGGAAATGCCGGGCGATATCGGCATCGGCATGATTGAGCCCCTTGTCCTTGAGCAGCTCTTCCAGCTTGGCCTTGGCCTCGCGGCGCAGGCGTGCCTCTTCCTGCTTCACGCGCTCGGCTTCGATACGCTCGTCCTTCTCGCGCTGCGCACGGATCGCATAGGCCTTGGCCAGGTCGATGTCTTCGCGGCTGCGCGCCGGCTTCGGGCCACGTCGGTCGGCAGCGGCCTGCTGCGGGCGCGCCGGTCCTCCCGGCCGCCCGTCGCGCCTGTGCGCAGGCCTGCCATCCGGCGTCGTGGCCGACTGCGGCCGCTGCGGCCCCCTGCCCTGGCCACCCGGCGTGTTGCCGGGCGCGGGCTTGCCGCCCTGCCCGTGTGCACGCGCGTTCGGCCGTGCGTCGGATTTGCGTTCGGGCTTGGGCGAGGACTTGAAGCCCAAGCCAAGCAACTGGTCACGTAAGGTATCGCTCATGGCGGCGGCAATCTGCAATCAGTAGTGCGGAGGCGGCGGTTCATCGGCCGCGTCGGCAAACAACGTGGAGCGCACCTTGCCCAGATCCTCGAGCAGGTGGCGGATCAGTTCGGCATTGCGGGCGCCCGTCAGTCGGGCGTCCGCGAGCGCTTCGCTGAGCTCGTTGAGCGCCTGCTCCTGAAAGGAAAGGCGCGTTTCCAGTTCGATCAACCGCTCTTCCAGTGCGCGGTCGTGCAGCGGGAGTTGCTCATGCATACAACGAAGAACCTCGTCCGATGGGGTAAGCGATCGGTTCCGGCATGGCGGACCCGCTGACCACGATCGCTGGACCGTCGTCATGACGACCTGCGGTTTGCGCCATCGCCATCAGATGCCATAGCCCGGCGCCGCCGACCAGGGCCGGCGGCGTGCGCATGGCGGTGAAGTGATCCCGCCGTGCGCGACCGCCGCCGCTGCGGCGTCGGTGAATCGCTACCGGCAGCAGACACGGCAGGCTTTCAGCAGCGACGCCTGGCCGGGGACGCGACCGAGAGACCACCCGGTGGTCGAGGCCATCGACCTCGACCGGTTCGATGCCCACGCAGACGATCCGATGCTTCACGTCCGCCAGGCAAGTACCGGTGACATGACCCACGTAACCGGCGCCTGGAATCGCAACGCACATGGACGCAATGACTCCCGCGAACTATCAGGGAAGGATGCCCATCAATTCGACATCGAAGGTCAGGGTGGCATCCGGTCCGATCGGCCCACCCTGCGTCCCGTTCGGACCATAGGCGAGGTTGGACGGAATCCAGAAGCGGTACTTCGAGCCCACCGGCATCAGCGCCACACCCTCGGTCCAGCCGGGAATGACCTGATCCAGGCCGAACTCGGCCGGCTGGCCGCGCTGGTAGGAGCTGTCGAACACCTGCCCGTTGAGCAGCTTGCCTTCGTAGTTCACGCGGACCTTGTTGGTGCGCATCGGGCGTTCGCCGCTGCCCTGGCGCAGCACCATGTACTGCAGGCCGGACGCGGTGGTGATCACGCCCTTCTCGGTCTTGTTCTTGGCCAGGAAGGCATTGCCTTCTTCGCGGTTCTTGGCACCGGCAGCACCCTGCTTGGCAGCGGCGAAGGCCTGCATGGTGGCAGCGGCTTCCTGCTGGGTCAGACGCGTGCTGCCCTTGGCGAAGACGGTGCGCACCGCCTCCATCAGGATCGACAGGTCGATCTCGTCCTTGATGCCGGCCAGCGACGGGCCGACCGCACGATCGCCAAGCATCAGGCCGACATTTTCCTTGGACGGCGCGGCCGGCGCCGACCCCGGCGCCATGCCCGGTACCTGCTGGCCGTTACGCGCCGCCAGCGCGGTGCGCAGGGCGGTATCGGTGGCCTGGGTCTGCTCGTCGGACAACAACGGCTTGCCGCCCTTGAACGCATTCTCGATGGCGCGCTGCATCGCGCTCAGATCGATGTCCTGGGCGATCGGCTCGAACGAGCGCGCCACGTCCATGCCGATGGCGTAACTGACGTTCTCGCGCGTGCTCTTCTCAGACGATGCATTCAAAACTGGCTTCTCCTTGGTGGCCGCTGCGGCCGGTTGCTGCGACATCGCCGGCACCGAAGCCGTCATTGCCACCATCAATAGCGACGCCGCCGCGCCGCGCTTTCCCATCTTCATTCGATGCACTTCCCGAGAGTGAAAAGACACGCCGCCCACGGCGCTGAACGCGCATTGTCGCATGCGCGCGCGGCATTGCGAGCGCTCGCTCAGCGCGACGGCGCCTGCAGTGCGCGTTCGATCGCCGCCAGTACGCGCGGATCGTCCGGTTTGATCTTGCTGGAGAACTGCTCGGCCACGCGTCCATCGCGGCCGATCAGATACTTGTGGAAGTTCCAGTCCGGCGCCACCCCGGTCGCCTGCGTCAACCGCTGATACAGCGGCGTCGCGTCCTTGCCCAGCACATGCACCTTTTCGAACATGGGGAACTTCACCCCATAGGTCAGCGTGCAGAATTCCTGGATCTGCTGCTCGGATCCCGGTTCCTGGCCCTGGAAGTCATTGGACGGGAAACCGAGCACGGCAAAGCCTCGGCTGCCGAACCGCTGGTTCAGGGCCTCCAGGCCCGCGTATTGCGGGGTGTTGCCGCATTTGCTGGCGGTGTTGACCACCAGCACCACCTTGCCCCCATAGCTACGGTTCAGGTTGATTGGCTGCTTGCCGGCCAGCGGGCGGTAGTCCACATCCAGCAACGGCGCATTCGCAGCGACCGCCGATGCCGCAAAAAAACCAATCAAAACAAGCATCAACAGAGGTTTGGTCGACATGACAATCCCTTCAGGGTGAGCAGGCAACCCAGCCCGTGCCAGGGGTGCCATCGGTTGGGTATGACAGGCAGTTGACTCGCCGCGTGTCGGTGTTATAGTTGAATACAACACCAGTCATCCAACGCAGGGGGAAAGCATGAACAGCACGCGCTTCACGCGACCAGTACCGCTGTTGCTGTTCGGCAGCACCCTGTTCGCCATTGGTTGTCTGGGAGCCGCTTCCAGTCAGGTCACGGAGTCCGGCGCCGATTATGGCGTGTCGGAGGCGGTTACGGAAAACGCGACAACTCCCCCCGACGCACGCCCCCGGCTCAGCCGGCATCCGCGCGCCTCGCTGTCGATGCCCTATTTCTCCTTCGCGCAGGTTCTGCGCCCACGGAGCTGATCATGAACGACATCCAGTGGAGCGACGGCGCTCCCATCTATCGCCAACTCAAGGAGCGGGTCATTGCCATGATGCTCGATGGAGTCCTCAAGCCTGGCGATGCCCTGCCTTCGGTACGGCAGGTGGCCGCTGACTACCAACTCAATCCGATCACCGTCTCGCGCGCCTACCAGGAACTGGCAGACGAGAACCTGGTGGAAAAGCGCCGCGGCCTGGGCATGTTCATGACCCCGGAAGCCGCGCAGAAGCTGCGCGGAAGCGAACGCGAGCGTTTCTTGAATGAAGAATGGCCGGCCGTGCTGGAGCGCATCCAGCGGTTGGGCCTGTCCATCGACGATCTGTTGCCACAGGGGAAAACATCATGACTGCCGTCTACACCGACCACGTCGTCGAGGCACGCGGGCTGCGCAAGGCCTACAAGCATCGACAGGCGCTGGACAACACCAGCTTCACCATCGCCGCCGGCCGCATCGTCGGGCTGATCGGGCCCAACGGTGCGGGCAAGACCACCGCCCTGAAGGCGGTGCTGGGGTTGACCGATTTCGACGGCGAGCTGCGCGTGCTGGGCATGGATCCGCGCACCCAGCGCAATGCGCTGATGAACGAGGTGTGTTTCATCGCCGATGTGGCGGTGCTGCCGCGTTGGCTGCGGGTGGGCGAGGCGATCGATTTCGTCGCCGGCGTGCATCCGCGCTTCGATCGCGCCAAGTGCGAGCGCTTTCTGGCCAATACCCAGCTCAACCGCAAGTCGCGGGTGCGCGAACTGTCCAAGGGCATGATCGTGCAGCTGCATCTGGCGCTGGTGATGGCCATCGATGCGCGCATCCTGGTGCTGGACGAACCCACCCTCGGCCTGGACATCCTCTACCGCAAGCAGTTCTACCAGCGCCTGCTGGAGGATTACTTCGACGAACAGAAAACCATCATCGTCACCACTCACCAGGTCGAGGAGATCGAACACATCCTCACCGACGTGATGTTCATCCGCGACGGCCGCGTCGTCCTGACCGCCGACATGGAGGATGTGGCGCAGCGCTATACCGAAGTCCTGGTCGGCCCAGAGCAGCTGGATGCCGCCCGCGCGCTCGCGCCCATCGACGAACGCGCCCTGCCCTTCGGCAAGACCGTGATGCTGTTCGATGGCGCCCCCAAGGATCAGCTCGCCCGCTTTGGAGAAACCCGCAATCCCGGCCTGGCCGATCTGTTCGTTGCCGTCATGAAGGGGACCTACGCATGAATGCCATGACCCACCAAGCATCTCCCGCCCGTACCTTCGGCTGGCTGCTCAGACGCGAGTACTGGGAAAACCGCGGCGGCTTCGTCTGGGCGCAGGTGATCACCGGCGGCATTGCCGTGTTCTTCGCGCTGCTGGGCGCGGTGATCGGGGCGATCACCGCACGCCGCAATCTGGTCAACGACAGCGTGAACCCGGGCGACATGGCCGAGTACGCTCGCACCCTGGGTCAGGTCGGCGACGGCCTGCTGCTGGGCGGCATCGGCATCGCCTCGGTGGTGCTCGCCTTCGTGGTGTTCTTCTATTCGCTGGGGAGCCTGTACGACGATCGCCGCGATCGCAGCGTGCTGTTCTGGAAATCGTTGCCGGTTTCGGATGCGCAGACCGTGCTGTCCAAGGCGGCCTGGGCGCTGCTGCTGGCGCCGCTGATCGCCATCGCGATCGGCCTGGTGGTGGGCCTGGCGTTGTGGCTGATCGCCATTGGCGGCGCGCTGATCGCCGGTGCGCCCAGCCCCTGGGCGATGGCCACGCACTCGCACCCGTTCGCGCTGTTGTGGCTGCTGCTCAAGACAGTGCCGATGAGCCTGTTGTGGTCACTGCCCACTGTGGGCTGGCTGATGTTCTGCTCGGCCTGGGCCAACAGCAAGCCATTCCTGTGGGCAGTCCTGTTTCCGCTGCTGGCCTGCGTGATGCTGAGCATTCTCTCGGCGATGCCCGGCGTGTCGCTGCCGATCGGCTGGATCTGGTACATCGTCGCCTACCGCGGCCTGCTCAGCGCCCTGCCCGGCACCTGGTCGCCACGCGCGGTCAGCGGCAACCTGGACAGCAGCGCCATGCAGAACCCCAGCGATCTGGTGCAATGGGCGCTGCAGCACACCGACAGTTCACGTGTCTATGGCAACCCGGATATCTGGGTGGGTGCCGCCATCGGCGCCGCCCTGATCGCCGCCTCCATCTACCTGCGCCGCCGGCGTTCCGAAGCCTGAGGGAGTTCCATCATGCGTGTGCTACTGAGCCTGGCCATTGCCCTCGCACTGCCCGCCTCCGCCCTTGCCGAAGAACAATGCAAGTTTTCCGAGCCGCGTCAGCTCGACCTGCAACTGGCGGGAGTGAAATCGGTGCTGTTCGAGGTCCATTCCAACGATCTGCGGCTGCAGGCGCAGCCAGGCAACAACGGACGCCTGAGCGGACGCGCCTGTGCCGCCAAGGCCGATCTGCTGAAGGGCCTGAACGTCACCCAGAAGCGGGTCGGCGACAAGCTGGTGGTGACCCTGGCCGCGGATCGCCTGCCGCGCATGTCCATCGGCGAGTACTACGCGTATCTGGACTTGCGCGGAAGCGTGCCCGACGCGTTGTTGGTGCAGCTCGACGTCGGTTCCGGTGATGCGGAGATCGACGGCGCCGCGACGGTCAGCGCCGATGTCGGTTCGGGCGATGTGGCGGTCCGCCACAGCAAGGGCCGTGTCACCGCCAAGGTCGGCTCCGGCGATGTGGAGCTGCAAGAGGTGGGATCGCTGCGTGTGCTGAGCGTGGGCTCCGGCGACCTGAAGGCCAGACAGATACGCGGCGCGGCGGACATCGGCGCGGTCGGTTCGGGCGACGTCCAACTGCAGGGGGTGGCTGGCAACGTCACTGTGGGCACCGTCGGTTCGGGCGATGTGGAGATTGCAGACGTACAAGGAAGCGTCACGGTCGAGGCGATCAGTTCCGGCTCGCTGGACGTGCGCAAGGTCGGCGGCGACCTCAGCGTCGCGCGCAAGGGCAGCGGCGATATCGACGTGAGCGATGTCGCCGGTGCCACGCGCGTGCCGGCAGACAGGTAACTTTCCACATGAGGGGGGAATGCTGATGAAACTGTTCGTTTCTGTGGTGTTGGCGAGCGCATTGCTGGTGGGCTGCGGAAAATCCGAGCCCAAGGTCGTGGTCTCCGGCCAGAATGGCGGAAGCGGCGTGACGTTCAACGGCAAGAGCGTCACGCTCAAACGCGATGGCCTTGCTGCGGCGACGATCAGCGCCGATGGCGCGCTCAGTATCGACGGCAAGCCGGTGCAACTGAGCGAGGCGCAGCGACGTGCGATGCGCGAGTACTACGTGCAGATCCAGGGTGTCGCGGCCAAAGGCATCGACATCGGCACGCAGGGCGCAGCATTCGGCGCGCACGCCGCCGGCGAAGCGCTCAAGGGCGTCCTCAGCGGCAACGCAGAGCAGATCGGCGACAAGATCGAAGCCGAAGCGGAGACATTCAAGCAGAAGGCCTTGCTGATCTGCGACCAGCTGGAAAAGCTGCGCGGCGCGCAGGACACCGCAGCAAGCGCAGTGCCCGAGTTCGGGCCGTATGCCAACCTCACCCAGAAAGACGTGGCCGACTGCCGCGAGTGAATGCCATGGCAGGCTCCAGTTTCTGAGATCCGGCTGTGGATCGGCTTGCCGCTGGGGGCACGCAATTGCGCCGCCTATGTGCGTGGGCGCCCTGCTGGAGGGGGACATCGGCGCGCCGACGACAGCGTCGGCGCAATCACCGAGGCGCAATCACCGAGGTGTGGCGGCAGCTGCCGGTTGGCGCTGGCTGCGACAGCATGTCGCCTTCCGGCTCGCCCATGGCACCCGCGCCGGTGAATCGGGCGGGATTACACTAGTGCGCTCCCCTCGACCCACCGATCCCATGAACAAGTTCTTGATGCTTTGCATGGCACTGCTGCTGTGCACCCTCGCCGCCTGCGGCGACCAGTCGGCCCGGCGTGCCGAGCGCGGCAAGCCGCGGGTTGCCGTCACCACGCAGTCGGTGATGATCCGCCGCCCGCCGGCTGCCAACGCACAGATCACGCCCGACGGGACGCTCAAGATCGACGACATCGCGCTGCCGCAGAAGGAACCGACCCGGGCCAAGCTGCAGTTGCTGTTCGGGCATCTGCAGATGCTGCGCCAGCAGGCGGTCAACGATGCCGGCCCGGACCCGGAGTACAAATCCATCAAGCTGACGGCCACGCCGGAGATTCAGCGCCTCAGTCGCGAATTGCTGGATGAGATCCCCTCGCTGCATCCGTATCGCGAGAGCTTCGACAACGTGCAGGCCGAGCGGCACTGAGCCGCGCCGGCGAAGACCGATTGCCGGTTCCGGGGCGACGGGCATCCACCCATCGCCCACCGCGCCACCGGATTGCCACTTCGGCGGGCAGCCGGATGCTGCCATTGCAACAGGCTGGCGGCGGTCAGCCGCCGCTGCCCCCACCGCCGGCCTGGATCCCGCCGCGCGTCAGTGCTGCAGGATCCAGCAGCCGCCGCAGTTCGGCTTCGGGCAGGCCGCTGTCTTCCTTGGCAACGTCCAGCACCGGGCGCTGCTCCTTGTAGGCGCGCTTGGCGATCGCAGCCGCTTTTTCGTACCCGATGATGGGATTCAACGCGGTGACCAGGATCGGATTGCGATCCAGCGCCTCGCGCACGCGCTCCTGGCGCACCTTCAAGCCCGCGATGGCGCTATCGGCCAGCAGCCGCGCCACATTGCCCAGCAGCGTGATCGAATCCAGCAGGTTGTAGGCGATCAACGGCAGGGTCACGTTCAACTGGAAATTGCCGGTCTGTCCCGCCACGGTGATTGCGGTGTGGTGGCCGATGACCTGCGCGCAGGCCATCACCGTGGCCTCGGGGATCACCGGATTGACCTTGCCCGGCATGATCGAGCTACCCGGCTGCAGCGCCGGCAACTCGATCTCGCCCAGCCCGGCCAGCGGACCGGCATTCATCCAGCGCAGATCATTTGCGATCTTGATCAGGGCCACTGCCAGCGCGTTGAGCTGGCCGGACAACTCCACTGCATCGTCCTGCGCGGCCAGGCCCTCGAACTTGTTCTCCGCGCTTTCGAACCTGGCCCCGCTCAGGCTCGACAAGGCCTTGGCCACCTTGCCACCGAAACGTGGATCGGCGTTGATGCCGGTACCGATCGCGGTACCGCCCAACGGCAACCGGCGCAGGCGCTTGAGCGCATCGTCGATGCGTTCCTGCGCGGAACTCAACTGCGCAGACCAGGCGCCGAATTCCTGCCCGAAGGTCAGCGGCATCGCGTCCATCAGATGGGTACGCCCGGTCTTGACGATCTTGTCCAAGCCTTTGGCGCGCTTGTCGATGGTCTTGCGCAGATGCTTGAGCGCCGGCTGCAGATGCTCCTGCACCGCCAGCAAGGCAGAGACACGGATCGCGGTGGGCACCACGTCATTGGAACTCTGCCCCAGATTGACGTGATCGTTGGGGTGCACCGCCGTCTTGCCGGCACGCGTGGCCAGCGTGGCGATCACCTCGTTGGCATTCATGTTGGACGACGTCCCCGACCCGGTCTGATAGACGTCGATCGGGAACTGCGCATCGTATGTGCCCTCGGCCACCTGCAAGGCAGCATCCTGCACGGTCTTGCCGATCGCTTTCGGCAGCAGCCCCAGATCGGCGTTGACACCGGCGGCGGCGGCCTTGATCAAGCCCAGCGCACGAATGAAACCGCGCGGCATCGGCTGCCCGGAGACCGGAAAATTCTGTACGGCGCGTTGGGTCTGCGCGCCCCACAACGCATCGGCAGGCACCTGCAGCTCGCCCATGCTGTCGTGTTCGGTCCTGAAACGTTCGCTCATCTGCATTCTCCGCAATTGGTGATGTTGTGGTGACGCAATGGCTGGCAGCGGGCGTGCCCATGCTGGCGTGGCCGCCTACGATACCCGGTGCGTGCGTTGCGACCACGTCGTCGCATCAGCTGGGCTAGACTGGCCGTTCATTCTTTCCGAGGTACCACGCCGCCATGGGCGACGACCCTGACTGTAGAAACGCACCGAGCGTGTCGCTCTTCGCTGTAGACCTCATCGCCTTCTGCCCTGCTGCGCCGATGCGCGTGGCCACCGATCCGGGCGGAGGCGAACATGCTCGGTAACGTGCTGCTGCTGTTCGTCGCATTGCTGCTGGTGCTGTTGAACGGCTTCTTCGTCGCCGCCGAATTCGCACTGGTCAAACTGCGTCACACCCAGGCGGTGGGGCTGGCGCAGAACAACGGCTGGCGCGGGCGTCTTCTACTCGGTGTGCATGCACACCTGGATGCGTATCTGTCGGCCTGCCAGCTGGGTATCACCCTGGCCTCGCTCGGCTTGGGTTGGGTGGGCGAGCCGGCCTTCGCGCACCTGCTGCAGCCGCTGTTCGATGCGCTGGGCCTGTCGCCGGATGCGGCGCAGTTCACCGCATTGGCGATCGCCTTCAGCCTGATCTCCTTCCTGCACATCGTGCTGGGCGAACTGGCGCCCAAGAGCATGGCGATCCGGCGCCCGGAGCGGATGTCGCTGTGGACCGCAGCGCCGTTGTACCTGTTCTACTGGATCATGTATCCGGCGATCTGGCTGCTCAATACCAGCGCCAACCGTCTGCTGCGGCTGCTGGGCTGGGGCGATGTCGAACATCAATCGCACCGTTATTCGCGCGAAGAACTCAAGCTGATCGTCGGCCGCCAGGACCCCAACGCGGCCGCGCCCGATCACGGCCTGGCGCTAATGAGCCATGCACTGGAACTGCCGGACCTGGTGGCCGGCGACCTGATGCGCCCGCGCGAGCACATGCGCAGCCTGCGCGAAGGCATGGACCTGGAGGCGGTGCTCGCAGAATTCAGCGAGTCGCGCTACAGCCGCTATCCGTGGTTCGACACCGATGGCGAACAGGTGCTGGGCATCCTGCACACCAAGGATCTGTTGGTGGCGATGGCGCGCGGCCAGGATCTGGACGATTTGCGGCCGCTGCTGCGCCCGGCCACCCGGCTGACCCTGGAAACCCCGATCCCCCAGGCGTTGGAGCAGTTCCGCAGCGGCACCACCCATCTGGCGCTGTGCGTGGAAGACGAGGGCCGCATCCTGGGCTTCTTCACCCTGGAAGACCTGCTGGAAGTGGTGGTCGGCGAGATCGAGGACGAGCACCGCCATGTGGTGCGCGATGCCCCGGTCCGCAGCCAGGACGGCTCGCTGCTGGTGGCCGGCAGCACCTCGATCTTCCGCCTGGAGCGCCTGCTCGGCCAGGATCTGAGCGCCCCGGACCATGTCAATTCGGTGGGCGGGCTGATCGTGCATCGATTGCAGCGGCTGCCCGAAGAGGGCGAGACCCTGGAACTGGATGGACATGCGCTGACCGTCCGGCGCATGGCCGGCCACCGCATCCAGGCGGTCACGGTCCGACCGCTGGGCGAAGCCGGGGCCGGGGCGGCGTAGAATACCGGCCCCGCCAGCTTCCCAGTGCCCTGCCCATGTCGGATTCCGCCCTGCTCGCCCTGTCTCCGCTCGACGGCCGCTACGCCTCCAAGGTGGACGCGTTGCGCCCGATCTTTTCCGAATACGGCCTGATCCGGGCCAGGGTCAAGGTTGAGATCGAATGGCTGTTGGCGCTGGCCGCCGAACCCGGGATCGCCGAGCTGGCGCCGTTTTCGGACGCCGCCGCGCGGCGCCTGCGGGTGTTGGCCGAGGACTTCAGCGTGACGCATGCCGCGCGGGTCAAGGAGATCGAGCGCACCACCAACCACGACGTCAAGGCGGTGGAGTACTTCATCAAGGAACAGCTCAAGGACGACGCCGAACTGGGCCCGGCGCTGGAATTCGTGCATTTCGCCTGCACCAGCGAGGACATCAACAACCTCAGCTACGGCCTGATGCTGGAGCAGGCGCGCCGCAAGGTGCTGCTGCCCACGCTGGACGGCATCGTCGCCTCGCTGCGCGCCCTGGCGCACGCGCAGGCCGCCCAGCCGATGCTCTCGCGCACCCACGGCCAGACCGCCTCGCCCACCACGCTGGGCAAGGAAATCGCCAATGTGGTCGCGCGCCTGGAACGCCAGCGCCGGCAGATCGCCGCGGTGGAACTGACCGGCAAGATCAACGGCGCGGTCGGCAACTACAACGCGCACCTGGTGTCGTACCCGCAGCTGGACTGGGCCGGCTTCGCGCAGCGTTTCGTCGAAAGCCTGGGCCTGGTGTTCAACCCTTATACCACCCAGATCGAGCCGCACGACAACGTGGCCGAGATCGGCGATGCCACCCGCCGTGCCAATACCATCCTGATCGACCTGGCACGCGATATCTGGGGCTACATCTCGCTGGGCTACTTCAAGCAGAAATTGAAGGAAGGCGAAGTCGGCTCGTCCACGATGCCGCACAAGGTCAACCCGATCGACTTCGAAAACGCCGAGGGCAATCTCGGCATCGCCAACGCCCTGTTCGAGCATTTTTCGGCCAAGCTGCCGATCAGCCGCTGGCAGCGCGACCTCACCGACTCCACCGTGCTGCGTGCCCTCGGCACCGCGTTCGGCCATACCCAGGTGGCGCTGGATTCGCTGGCCAAGGGGCTGGGCAAGCTGACCGTCAACCCCGAGCGTCTGGATGCCGATCTGGATGCGGCATGGGAAGTGCTGGCCGAAGCGGTGCAGACCGTGATGCGCCGTCACGGCCTGCCCAATCCCTACGAACAACTGAAGGCGCTGACCCGCGGCCAGGGCATCACTGCGGCCTCGATGCAGGCGTTCGTGGAAAGCCTGCAGTTGCCGGAAGAAGACAAGCAGCGTCTGCGCGCGCTCACTCCGGGCGGCTACACCGGCCTGGCAGAGCAGCTGGCCCGCGCGATCTGAGCCTGGCCATTGCGTGCGGTCGCACCGCGCCCCGAGCGGGCGCGGTGGGCAGCCGCTGACTGCCTGCACCCCACATCGGTGCGGCCTGCGGATCTTCATCCGCAGGATCTGCGGCATCAGCGCGCGCCCCGCCTCGTCGACAACGCGCAACACAGCGGCTGCTATGGTGCCGGCCTCATCCACCCAGGAACCGACCCATGCGCGTACTCCGGATCAATGCGGTTCTGCTTGCCTCGCTCAGCGCAGCCGTCAGCGGCTGCGGTGCCGATCGCCCGGCCGCGCAGGCGGTATCGGCCATGTCCTCCACCCTCACCGACCCTGACAGCGGCGCGGACTGCAGCGGCAAGGATGTCCGGCTGACCCGCAACGACAGCGAGTGGATCCTGCACGGCGACTGCGGCGCAGTCACCATCACCGCCTCGCGTGGTGCGATGAACCTGGACAACGCGCGCAGCATTCGCGTGGAAGGCAGCAACTTCACCGTACTCAACCAGCAGCTCGGGCAACTGAGCGTGACCGGTCACGACAACACGCTCAATCTGACCAACGTCGACAGCGTGGACATCCAGGGCAACAAGAACCTGGTGCTGGCGCGCGAGGTGAAGCAGGTGCGGTTTTCGGGTAACGACAACACCGTCAACCCGTCCAGCAAGCCCACGCTGGACGACAGCGGCAGTGGCAACAAGCTGATGTAGGGCCCTGTCGGGGGCCCACCGCCGCACACGAGGCTGTGCCCTGACGACCGTCAACAGGGCCACCAACGGTCACGCTCGTCCGTGGCGATGTTCCGGCATCTGCAGGCATCGCTTCGCCGCGCATGGCTTCATGCACTCGTCGCGCCCTGGCCATGCCAGGTGCAGCCCGATCAGGGCTGAGGCGCCGCCACCAGCGTCACCTCGCGCGGCTTGGCAGTGCCTCGCACGATCATGAAACGCAGCGTTTCCCCGACCTTTCGATCGAGCGCGGACTTGAGCACGTCGGCCTTGCTGCCGGCCACCGGGATGCCCTGCGCCGAGACGATGGCATCGCCTACCTGCAGGCCGGCGGCGGCCGCAGGCGATGCAGGCTTGACCGCGTCGATGGTCACCGAGGTCAGCGTGGGATTGAACGAAAACCCTTCGCTCTGCACCGCGAAGCTCAAACCGAACCAGCCTTTCGCATCGCCCGCCTGCACCATGCCGCTCAAGCTCATGGCGGCAGTCAGCACGAGCGCACCCGGTTTCCATCGACGCATCACATCCATCCCTAGTCGAGATTGCAGCGCACAGCGGCTGCGGTCCTGCAGTGTGCAGCGCGTACCGCAGCGGACTCATGTGCCATCGGGCACCCTGCCGCCAAGTCGGCAGCGGGCCTGCCTCATGCGGCGCCCGACACCTCGCATGCATATCGCCGCGCCGGACCGCCGTCTTGCAGCGTGATGGCATGCGCGCCCATGCCGGACCTGCACAGGCGCCGCCGATCCGCAGCGCACATCCGCTTCACCACCTCCCTGAAACCTTGCCTGTCTGCGCTGCCGTGTGCAGGTGCAGATCCGGCGCAGGCATCGGACAATAGCGCCGGTGTGCGCCGGCCTGGTCCGCGCCGCCAGCATTCCGTCGATCCCCTGCAAGGAAATCCCATGGCTGCACGCAAGGCAAACCCTCCCGTCATCGAAGTCCAGGCGCGCCCTGGCCAGCCACTGGGCATGCCGGTGGAGCGCTTCCTGCGCACCTACTGGCACAAGCACCCGCTGCTGATCCGCAATGCGTTCGCGGACTTCGCTTCGCCGCTGCAGCCGGAAGATCTGGCCGGGCTGGCTTGCGAGGAGGGCGTGCTGGCACGGCTGATCAGCCACGACCGCGCCAGCGACGACTGGAGCGTGCGTACCGGCCCGTTCCAGGAAACCGACTTCCCCGGCCTGCCCGACCATGACTGGACCCTGCTGGTGCAGGACGTGGACAAGTGGGATGCCGACGTGCGCGCGTTGCTGGAACAGTTCCGCTTCCTGCCGCGCTGGCGCATCGACGACATCATGATCAGCTTCGCCGCCACCGGCGGTTCGGTCGGCGCGCATGTCGATCACTACGATGTGTTCCTGTTGCAGGGCCAGGGCCATCGCCGCTGGCAGATCGACGCACGCGCCTCGCAGGGCCGCAGGCCCACGCCGCAGGCATTCCGCGACGATGTCGACCTCAAGCTGCTGCGCGAGTTCAAGCCCACCCACGACTGGGTGCTGGGCCCGGGCGACATGCTGTACCTGCCGCCGCTGGTGCCGCACCATGGTGTGGCGCAGGACCCGTGCCTGACCTTCTCGATCGGCACCCGCGCGCCTTCGTCGGCCGAGCTGATCGGCGACTACCTGGACACCCTGATCGCCGATGCCGACGAGTCCGTGCGCTATCACGACGAAGACCTGAAGGTGCCGGCCGATCCCTACGAGATCGACGTCACCGCGATGAACCGCGTGGTCGAAGCGCTCAACGCCTTGCGCATGAACGACCCCGATCGCCTGGGCGACTGGTTCGGCCGCTTCATGACCACCTACCGCGCCTCCGGCGATGTGGTGCCGGCGCCGGAACCCATTCCGCGCGAGGCAGTGGAACAGGCACTGGACGAAGGCGTGCTGCTGTATCGCCACCCGTGGTCGCGGCTGGCCTGGCGGCGTGCCAAGCGCGGCGCCACCCTGTTCTGCAGCGGCCTGGAGTTCGCCCTGTCGGCCAAGGACGCCGCACGCCTGGCGGCCGCCGAAGAGATCGATGGCGCGCTCTACGGGCAGTTGTCGGCGCGTGGCCGCGAGGTCGTGCTCGAACTGCTGGCCCAGGGACATTACCAGCGCGCCCACAACGACACGCACGAGGATATCGACGACGAACCAGCACCTGCGCTGAGCGTGTCGGCCGCTCACGGCGATGCCGATGACGACGCCAGTGACGATGCCGACACCATGGACGCCGATGATGCGGTCGATGACGACGCCGATGTCGAAGCGGTCGCCGACGACGCCGACAGCCCGGAGGAGCGCGTCGCTGCCGCCGAGGCAGCGGACGACGAGGCGGACACGGACGACGAAGCAGACCCGTCTGACACCGGCGACGATGGAATCCCGTCTCGCGCATGAACCCGCAAGGCAGCCCGCAGATCGTCACGCTGGACCCGGCCACCGACGCCGCGGCCCTGCGTGCGCTGCGCCTGGCCTGTGCCACAGCCCCCGCGGCTGACCCGCTTGAGCCCGACTGGGACGCGCTGGACCCGCTCAGCCTGCATCTGGGAGCGCGGACCGAGCAGGGCCAATGGGTTGCCTCGGTCCGGCTGACCCCGGACCGGCGCATCGACCGGCTCGGCCTGCTGCCGCACTGGCGCCGCCGCGGCCTGGCCGACCAGCTGCTCACCGCGGCCGTGGCCAACGCCGCCCAGCGTGGCTGGCCCGAACTGCAGGCACGTGTCACCGCCAGTGCCCAGGCGGTGTTCGCGCGCCAGGGCTTTCTTCCCCGCGCTTCCGCCGGCGTTGCAACCGAACATGGCGACGATGGCGACGCGTCCGGCACGCTGCTGCATCGCCGGCTCGACGGGCCGATGGCCGTGGACAGCCTCACCGCAGCCCTGGCCGCCACCGCCGGCCTGCTCTGCGGCGCACGCCGGCAGGTACTCATCTACAGCCGCGCGCTGGATCCGCCCCTGTTCGACAATGCAGCGGTGCTGGATGCACTGCGCCGCTTCGCCACTGCCCGCCACGACAAGCGCGTGCAGGTGCTGGTACAGGATCCGGCAGCGGCCATGGCCAGCGGCAGCGCGATGTTGCGCCTGGCCCAGCGCCTGCCGAGCGTGTTCCGGTTCCGCGCGGTCAGCGATCCGGTCGATACGAGCTATGCATCGGCCTACGTGGTCGGCGACGACGCCTACTACTTTCGTCCAACAGGTCATCGCTACGATGACGGCGAAACCTGGCTGTCCGGGGCCGCGCGCAGCCGCCAGCTGGAGCGCGAATTCGCGCAGATATGGGAGCGCAGCGCGCTCTGGAACGAACCGCGCGCACTCGGCATCTGACGCGGCAAGTCCTTGCCGGCGCAGGCGCGCCGGCAATTGGTCTGCCTCGCCGGTCAGCTCACAGACGCCCTCTCACAAGCGCAAGGGGGTATAATTTTTCGAGATTTGAGACCGACCGACAAGGCATCCTGCCCTGCCGCTTCCGCACAATCATCCCCACAGCAGACCCGACTTACCATCGTGGATAATCTCCTAAAGCACTTCGCGCAGTCATCGCAGCTCGCCGGCGGCAACGCCGCCTACATCGAGGATCTGTACGAGCAGTACCTCGTCGCCCCGGACAGTGTCGATCCGAAGTGGAAGAGCTACTTCGATGGCTTCGAAGGTCGCAATGCCGGTGATGTCCCACACTCGGCCGCCATCGCCCATATCCTCACCGCTTCCAAGCAGGCCGCCCATGCCGGCACCGGTGCAGGCGCCAGCGACGAGCGCGAGCGCAACGTCGGCCGCCTGATCACCGCCTACCGCGCTCGCGGTCACCTGGGCGCGCAGCTGGACCCGCTGGGCCTGACCCCGCCGGTCAATCCGCCGGACCTGGACCTGCCGTTCCACAGCCTGTCGCAGGCCGATCTGGACAGCGAGTTCAGCACCGGCGGTGTCGGCGGACAGCCGCGGATGAAGCTGAAGGACCTGCTGGCGCGCCTGAAGGCGACCTATGCCAGCACCATCGGCGCGGAGTTCATGCACATCCAGGAATTCGACCAGCGCCAGTGGATCTACCGTCGCCTGGAAGATGCCGGCGGCAAGATCGCAGGCGATGCGGCCAGCCGCAAGCGCACCCTGGAGCGGCTCACTGCCGCCGAAGGACTGGAGCGCTACCTGCACACCAAGTACGTCGGCCAGAAGCGCTTCTCGCTGGAAGGCGGCGATTCGCTGATCCCGATGATGGACGAAATCGTTCGCCAGTCCGGCAACGATCAGGTCAAGGACATCGTGATCGGCATGGCCCACCGCGGCCGCCTCAACGTGCTGGTCAATACGCTGGGCAAGAACCCACGCAAGCTGTTCGACGAGTTCGAAGGCAAGTTCGAACACGCCCATGACGACCGCGCACACACCGGCGACGTCAAGTACCACATGGGCTTCTCGGCCGACATCGCCGTTGGCACCGACAAGCAGGTGCACCTGGCGCTGGCCTTCAATCCTTCGCACCTGGAAATCGTCGACCCGGTCGTGGTCGGCAGCGTGCGCTCGCGTCAGGAGCGCTTCGGCGATACCGAGCGCAAGGCCGTGCTGCCCATCCTGATCCACGGCGATGCCGCATTCGCCGGCCAGGGCGTGGTCATGGAGCTGTTCCAGATGTCGCAGGCGCGCGGTTTCGCGGTCGGCGGCACGGTGCACATCGTGGTCAACAACCAGATCGGCTTCACCACCAGCACCCGCGACGATGCCCGCTCCACGCTGTACTGCACCGACGTGGCCAAGATGATCGGCGCACCGGTCTTCCACGTGAACGGCGACGACCCGGACGCGGTGATGTTCGTGTCCAAGCTGGCCTACGAGTTCCGCCAGCAGTTCAAGAAGGACGTGGTCATCGATCTGGTCTGCTACCGCCGCTGGGGCCATAACGAGGCCGACGAACCGGCCGCGACCCAGCCGGTGATGTACCAGACCATCCGCAAGCACAAGACCACCCGCGAACTGTACGCCGCCAAGCTGGAAAGCGAAGGCGTGCTGAGCGCCGACGAGGCCAAGGCACTGGTGGATGGCTACCGCAACAAGCTCGATTCCGGCGAATACACCACCGAGCTGGCCAAGCGCAAGCCGGACGAATTCGCCATCGACTGGTCCAGGTATTTGGTCGGCACCGCCGCCGATCCGGTCGATACGCGCGTCAAGCGCGAGCAGTTGGACCGCCTGGCCAAGCTGATCACCACGATTCCCGAAGGCGTCGAGCTGCACGCCCGCGTCGCCAAGATCTACGAAGATCGCGTCAAGATGGCCGCTGGCGACCAGCTCGGCGACTGGGGCTTCGCCGAGAACTTGGCTTACGCCACCTTGCTGGCCGAAGGCCACAAGCTGCGCCTGGTTGGCCAGGACGCCGGCCGCGGCACCTTCTTCCACCGTCACGCGATCCTGCATGACCAGAAGAACGACAATTACTACCTGCCGCTGCGCCAGCTGGTGCAGAACCCCGAGGACGCCACCATCATCGACTCGTTGCTGAGCGAGGAAGCGGTGATGGGCTTCGAATACGGCTACTCCACCACCGACCCGAATGCGCTGTGCATCTGGGAAGCGCAGTTCGGCGATTTCGCCAACGGCGCACAGGTGGTGATCGACCAGTTCATCGCCGCCGGCGAAGCGAAGTGGGGCCGCATCGCGGGCCTGTCGCTGTTCCTGCCGCACGGCTACGAAGGCCAGGGCCCGGAGCACAGCTCCGCACGTCTGGAGCGTTTTCTGCAGCTGTGCGCGCTGGAGAACATGCTGGTCTGCGTGCCCACCACGCCGGCGCAGTGCTTCCACATGATCCGCCGCCAGATGCGCATGACCACCCGCAAGCCGCTGGTGGTGATGACGCCCAAGTCGCTGCTGCGTCACAAGCTGGCGGTGTCGAGCCTGGAAGAACTGGCCGAGGGCGAGTTCCAGCACCTGATTCCCGACGCCAAGGCCGATGCGCAGAAGGTCAAGCGCGTGGTGCTGTGCTCGGGCAAGGTGTATTACGACCTGCTCGAAGACCAGACCAAGCGCGGCCAGGACGATGTCGCCATCGTGCGCATCGAGCAGCTGTACCCGTTTCCGCGTGCGCAGCTGGCGGCCGAGCTCAAGGGCTATGCCAACGCCACCGACGTGGTGTGGTGCCAGGAAGAACCGCAGAACCAGGGTGCGTGGTACCAGATCCGCCACCACCTGAACTTCTGCCTGGCCGGCGGCCAGAGCCTGCACTACGCGGGCCGCGCCCGCTCGCCCTCGCCTGCCGCCGGCCACATGGCCGACCACATCGTCGAACAGCAGACGCTGGTTGCCGATGCGCTGATCAACCCGTTCAACGACCAAGTCGCTGAATAACTCCTTCCCCAAAGACCGAAAACCCTAGGACGCTCCCCGAATGGCCACCGAAGTCAAAGTTCCGGTACTGCCCGAATCCGTTTCCGACGCCACCATCGCCAGCTGGCACAAGAAGGCCGGCGAAGCGGTCAAGCGCGACGAGAATCTGGTCGACCTGGAAACCGACAAGGTCGTGCTGGAAGTTCCCTCGCCGGTCGACGGCGTGCTGAAGGAAATCAAGTTCGACACCGGCAGCACGGTCACCAGCAATCAGATCCTGGCGATCATCGAGGAAGGCGCCACAGCTGCCGCTGCACCGGCTGAAGAGAAGAAGGCCGATGCACCGGCAGCTGCCGCAGCTCCGGCTCCGGCGGCTGCTCCGGCTCCGGCGGCTGCCGCTGCACCGGCAGCCGCGTCCAAGTCCGCTGCCGATTCGCTGCCCCCGGGTGCGCGTTTCTCCGCCATCACCCAGGGCGTGGATCCGGCCCAGGTCGAAGGCACCGGCCGTCGTGGTGCGGTGACCAAGGAAGACATCGTCAACTTCGCCAAGGCCGGCGGCGTGGGCAAGGCCTCGGGTGCCCGCCCGGAAGAACGCGTGCCGATGACCCGCGTGCGCAAGACCATCGCCAAGCGTCTGATGGAGTCCAAGAACTCCACCGCGATGCTGACCACCTTCAACGAAGTGAACCTGGCCAAGGTCTCGGCCGCGCGCAAGGAGCTGCAGGACGAGTTCCAGAAGGCGCACGGCATCAAGCTCGGTTTCATGAGCTTCTTCGTCAAGGCCGCCGCCAACGCGCTGCAGCGCTTCCCGCTGGTCAATGCCTCGATCGACGGCGACGACATCATCTATCACGGCTACAGCGACATCTCCATCGCCGTGTCCACCGACAAGGGCCTGGTCACGCCGGTGCTGCGTAACGTCGAACGCCAGTCGTTCGCCGACGTCGAACAGGGCATCGCCGACTACGCCGCCAAGGCACGCGCCGGCAAGCTGGGCCTGGACGACCTGCAGGGTGGCACCTTCACCATCACCAATGGCGGCACCTTCGGTTCGCTGCTGTCGACCCCGATCATCAACCCGCCGCAGAGCGCCATCCTGGGCATGCACGCGATCAAGGAACGTCCGATCGCCGAGAACGGCCAGGTCGTGATCGCCCCGATGATGTATCTGGCACTGTCCTACGACCATCGCATCATCGACGGCAAGGACTCGGTGCAGTTCCTGGTCGATATCAAGAACCAGCTGGAAAACCCGGGCCGCATGCTGTTCGGTCTGTGATGAAAGCCGGGATTGGGGATTCGGGATTGGGGATTGGCGAGAGCCGCCCTTTCCCAAGCATCCCGCTTTTACGAATCCCCAATCCCCAATTCCCAATCTCGTGAGCGAAGAATGAGCGAACAAGAACAATTCGACGTCGTCGTCATCGGTGCCGGTCCGGCCGGTTATCACGCTGCAATTCGCGCGGCCCAGCTGGGCATGAAGGTCGCCTGCATCGACGCGGCACTGGGCAAGGACGGCAAGCCCGCCCTGGGCGGTACCTGCCTGCGCGTGGGCTGCATTCCGTCCAAGGCGCTGCTGGATTCCTCGCGCCAGTTCTGGAACATGGGCCACCTGTTCGGCGACCACGGCATCAGCTTCAACGACGCCAAGATGGACGTGCCCACCATGATCGGCCGCAAGGACAAGATCGTGAAGCAGTTCACCGGCGGCATCGCGATGCTGTTCAAGGCCAACAAGATCACCCCGTACTACGGCTTCGGCCAGCTGCAGCCGGGCAACATCGTCAAGGTCACCCAGCACGAAGGTGGGGAGATCGAACTCAAGGGCACCAACGTGATCCTGGCGGCCGGTTCGGAATCGATCGAACTGCCGTTCGCCAAGTTCGACGGCGACACCATCGTCGACAACGTCGGCGGCCTGGATTTCACTGCCGTTCCCAAGCGCCTGGCGGTGATCGGCGCTGGTGTGATCGGCCTGGAGCTGGGCAGCGTGTGGAAGCGCCTGGGCGCCGAGGTCACCATCCTCGAGGCGCTGCCGGACTTCCTGGCGCTGGCCGATGCCGAAGTGGCCAAGACCGCGCTGAAGGAATTCAAGAAGCAGGGCCTGGACATCAAGCTCGGCGCCAAGGTCAGCAAGACCGAGATCACCGGCAGCGGCGATGCCAAGCAGGTGGTGCTCAGTTACACCGACGCTACCGGCGAGCAGACCCTGACCGTGGACAAGCTGCTGGTGGCCGTGGGCCGCAAGGCCGCCACCAAGAACCTGCTGGCCGAGGGCACCGGGGTCAAGGTCACCGACCGTGGCCAGATCGAGGTGGACGGGCATTGCCACACCGGCGTCGATGGCGTGTGGGCGATCGGCGACTGCGTGCGCGGCCCGATGCTGGCGCACAAGGGCTTCGAGGAAGGCATCGCGGTGGCCGAACTGATCGCCGGCCTGCCGGGTCACGTCAACTTCGACACCATTCCGTGGGTCATCTACACCGAGCCGGAAATCGCCTGGGTCGGCAAGACCGAGCAGCAGCTCAAGGCCGAGGGCGTGGCCTACAAGGCCGGTAGCTTCCCGTTCGCGGCGATCGGCCGTGCGGTGGCCATGGGCGAACCAGCCGGCTTCGTCAAGGTGATCGCCGATGCCGAAACCGACCGCGTGCTGGGCATGCACCTGGTGGGCGTGGGCGTCTCCGAGCTGGTGCACGAAGGCGTGCTGACGATGGAATTCAACGGCTCGGCCGACGATCTGGCCCGTATCTGCCATGCGCATCCGACGCTGTCCGAAGCCATCCACGATGCTGCGATGGCCGTGAGCAAGCGGGCGATCCATAAGGCCAACTAAGGTCGGGATTTGGGATTCGGGAGTGGGGATTCGCAACTGCGGTTCCCGCTCCTGAACCTCTCCCGGCAATGACATGGCGCCGGGGAAACCCGGCGTTATGTTTTTCAAGCCTGAAGAGCAGACAAATGCATCGGCAAGGGCCGGCCCCGAAGCATCGCGTGCGAGCAGCGCAGCCCCGCTTTTACGAATCCCGAATCCCACGAAAGCATCTCCGTCTCTCGACGGCTTTTCCAGATGACATAGACGCGCCCCACCGCGCTTTTACGAATCCCAAATCCCGAATCCCGAATCCCATGAAAAGCATCTGCGTCTATTGCGGCTCCAACGCCGGTAACAAGCCGGTCTATGCCGAACGCGCCACCGCCCTGGGCACGCGCATCGCCGAGCAAGGCCTACGCCTGGTCTACGGCGGCGGCAACGTCGGCCTGATGGGGACGGTGGCCAGCGCCGTCCTGGCCGCCGGCGGCGAGGTCACCGGTGTGATTCCCAAGCAGCTGGCGGACTGGGAAGTGGCGCACCGCGGCCTGACCGAACTGGAGATCGTCGGCTCGATGCACGAGCGCAAGATGCGCATGTTCGAGCTCTCCGATGCCTTCGTCGCCCTGCCCGGCGGCTTCGGCACCATGGAAGAGATCTTCGAGATGCTCACCTGGCGCCAGCTGGGCATCGGCAACAAGCCGTGCGCGTTCCTGGACATCGCCGATTTCTACGCGCCGCTGATCGGCATGATCGATCGCATGGTGGAAGAGCGCTTCCTGCATCCGGATCAACGCACCGACCTGTGGTATGGCAACGACATCGGGCAGATGCTCGAGTGGATGCAGCACTACACGCCGGCCCAGGCGTCGAAGTGGATCGACGAGAAGCGCCGCTCCACCCTGGTGTGATCATGCTGCCATCCGCATGCATTGCGGATGCACCGGGCTGCACGGCCCGTTCGTACTGACGGGCATCTGCTGCCATGCCGGTCCGCGATACCCCCGGGCCGGCAGCGCACGGCGCGAACAGCGACCTGGGGCAGCCGGCGAGACGACTGCGCAACCACCAGGCCGGTGCGGCGGCACTCCCAGTCGGCATCGGCCACTTGTACATCCCTTTTCCAGCTGCGCGGTCCACGCCCCTCTGGCGATCGCTTCGCTACGTCCTGTTGGCCGCCGTTGTCCTCGCCCGTTATCCAGTCACGACCCGGCGATCGCCGCGCCCGGACCAGAGGCGCCGACATGCTCGCCTGCGCCGCTGCACCGTGGCCGGTCGAAGTCGAAATGGCCGCACCACCTCGCATCCCCCGCCACGGCGTGCCACACCGCTTCGCATAGAATGACCGCGATGCCCGATACCCTTGCCGCTGACGCGCACCACAGCCTGGAGATCAAGCACAGTCGCTTCGTGGCGACCGCCTGTGCGCTGGAGTCTGCGCAGCAGGCGCTGGCCATCGTGCAGGACGTGGCGGTACCCGATGCCACCCACAATTGCTGGGCCTACCGCTTCGGGCAGGACTATCGCTCCAGCGACGACGGCGAACCCAGCGGCACTGCGGGACGGCCGATCCTGGCGGCCATCGATGGTCAGGGCTTCGATCGCGTGGTGGTCGTGGTCACGCGTTGGTATGGCGGCATCAAGCTCGGCGCCGGCGGCCTGGTGCGTGCCTACGGCGGAACCGCGGCCGAGTGCCTGCGGCTGGCGACGCGGCGGCCATTGATTGCCTCGACGCGGCTCGATCTGCGCTGCCAGTTCGACGACCTGGGCCTGGTACATGCGGCCCTTGCCGCGTTCCAGGCCGACAAGCTCGATGAGCGCTTCGATGCCGATGGCGCAGCGCTGCGCGTACAAGTGCAGGCAGATCGGCTTGCCGGCTTGAAAACCCGCCTGTGCGACGCCACTCGCAATCGTGTCCATCTCTCAATGCCGGAAGCCGCATGAATCAGCCAGCCGCCGCCAGGCCCAATCCGTTGCGGAAGCTTGGCAGCCTGCGCACCCTGTGGCCGTTCGTGCAGCGCCAGCGCGGGTTGTTCGCCGCCTGGCTGATCGCATTGGCAGTGTCCTCGGCAGCCACGCTGAGCCTGCCGGCCGCAGTCAAGCGCATGATCGACCACGGCTTCTCCGGCGGTGCGCAGATCAACCAGGCGTTCGCGTTGCTGTTCGCGGTGGCGGTGGTGCTGGCGCTGGCCACGGCGGCACGTTTCTATTTCGTCTCGCTATTGGGCGAAAAGGTCGTTGCCGATCTGCGCGGCCGCCTGTACGCGCATCTGATCGGGCTGGATGCGGGCTTTCACGACCGTAGCCGCAGCGGCGAACTGGTGTCGCGATTGTCGGCCGACAGCGAACTGCTGCGCGGGCTGATCGGCACCACCATGTCGGTGGCGTTGCGCAGCTCGGTCACGGTCATCGGCAGCATGGTGATGCTGTTCGTCACCAGCCCACGGCTGGCCGGCTTCACCCTGATCGGCATTCCGTTGGCGGTGTTGCCGATCGTGCTGGGCGCGCGCCGGCTGCAGAAGATCTCGCGCGCCAGCCAGGACCGCGTGGCCGACGCCAATACGCTGGCCGCCGAGACCCTGGGCGCGGTACGCACCGTACAGGCACATGCGCGCGAGCGCTACGAAAGCCAGCGTTTCAGTCAGGCCTTGTTCGCCGCCATCGACACCGCCCGCGTGCGGATCCGCACCCAGGCTGCGGTGACGGCGGTGGCGATCGTGCTGATCTTCGGCGCCATCGTCGCGGTGTTGTGGCTGGGCGCGCACGACGTGGTCTCCGGACGCATGACCCCCGGCACGCTGGGACAGTTCGTGTTGTATGCGCTGATCGGCGGCGGCTCGGTGGGCGCACTGGCCGAGGTCTGGAACGAATTGCAACGTGCCGCCGGCGGCATGGGCCGGGTGGGCGAACTGCTCGACGAGCAGCCGGTCATCGTCGCCCCGGCCATGCCCACGTTGCTGCCGCAGCCGCTGCATGGCGCGATCCACTTCGACAAGGTGGTCTTCCATTATCCGCAACGCCCGGATGCACCGGCGCTGGACGGTTTCGACCTGCATGTCAGCCCCGGCGAAACCGTGGCGCTGGTCGGTCCTTCCGGCGCCGGCAAGAGCACGGTGCTGTCGATGCTGCTGCGCTTCCACGACCCGCTGAGCGGCCGCGTGCGCGTCGACGAAGTGGATCTGCGCGACACCGATCCGGTGCGGCTGCGCGAGCATATTGCGCTGGTGCCGCAGCAGCCAACCCTGTTCGCCGCCAGTGCCGCCGACAACATCCGCTATGGGAGGCTGCAGGCCACCGACGCAGAGGTCGAAGCCGCCGCCGCCGCCGCCGAGGCCGATGGCTTCATCCGCGCCTTGCCACACGGCTACGCCAGCGAACTGGGCGAACGCGGCACCCGGCTGTCCGGCGGACAGCAGCAACGCATCGCGATCGCGCGCGCGCTGCTCAAGGATGCACCGATCCTGCTGTTGGACGAGGCCACCAGCGCGCTGGACGCGCAGAGCGAGCGCGCCGTGCAGCAGGCGCTGGACCGGCTGATGCAGGGCCGCACCACCCTGGTGATCGCGCACCGGCTGGCCACCGTGCTCAAGGCCGACCGCATCGTGGTGATGGATGCCGGCCGCATCGTGGCGCAGGGCACGCACGCGCAGCTGATCGCCGAAGGCGGCCTGTACGCGGAACTGGCGCGACTGCAGTTCATCGATCAGTGATGCCCGGCCGAGGCGCCGACGGCCGACACGGTCCGTTCACCGCCTTGGCGACGATGCTGCGCCCTCCCTTTCCCTGCACCGCTGCGCCCATGCCCCGCCCCAGACTCACGCTGCGCCAGCTCAGTTACTTCGTGGCCCTGGCCGAGACCGGCAGTTTCACCCGTGCGGCCGAGCAGATGGGAGTATCGCAGCCGTCGTTGTCGCAGCAGATCCGCGGGCTGGAAGCCATCATCGGCACGGCGCTGTTCGAACGCGGCGTGCCTGCCATCCTGACCCCGCTGGGCCGCGACCTGCGCGACCGCGCGCGCAGCATCCTGCTCGATGTCGCCGATCTGGAGGAGCTGCGCGCGAGCTCGGCCGATCCCTTGCTCGGCACCATCCGGCTCGGCGTCTCGCCGACGCTGGGCGCGTACCTGATGCCCAGCCTGGTGGCGCGCCTGCACCGCGAGCACCCTGCCCTGCGCGTGCATGTGCGCGAAGGCCTGCCGACCGTGCTCGCCAACGACCTGGCCAATGGCGTGCACGATCTGGTGCTGGCGCAGTTACCGGTCGCCGGACGCAACCTGCACAGCGAACGGCTATTCCGCGAGCCCTTGCACGTGACCATGGCCGCCGATCATCCGTTGCGCAGCAAACGCCATATCACCCCGGCCGACCTGCGCGGCGCCAACCTGCTGACGCTGATGCCGGAATACCGCCTGGCCGAACAGATCGGCGCGATCGCGGTGGATGTCGGCGCGAACGTCCTGCGCGATTACGAAGGAACGAGTCTGGATGCGATCCGACAGATGGCCGGCATGGGCATGGGGCTGGCCTTGTTGCCGGACCTGTACGTGCGCCAGGAAATCCGCGAGGGCGACGATGTGGTGGTACGTCCCATCAAGGGAGGGCGCTATTACAGGGAAATCGGCCTGCTCTGGCGACAGGGCGCCGGCCGCGCGCCCGCGTTCGGCCTGATCGCCGACTTGCTGCGTGCGGCGGCTGCATAGGAAAATCCTATGCAATGGATAAGCGGTTCGGCCTTGTCCTGATGCCGCAACTCGTCAATGCTTGTTTGAAATCAACAGTGGAAGGTACATGGCGGCAAAGCAGATCGGATGGCGGCAGGCAGCGGGCTGGCTGGCGGAAATCGTCGGGCCGGACATGCCGTATGTGCGCCTGACCCTGGTGTACGGCGTCGCAATCAGCCTGCTGTCGCTGGCCACCCCCATTTCGGTGCAATTGCTGATCAACAGCGTCGCCAACATCGCCTTGCCCACCCCGCTATGGACGCTGTCAGGCCTGTTGCTGGGCCTGTTGCTGCTGGTGGCGGGTCTGAGTGCAATGCGGGTGTGGGTCATGGCGCTGTTCGAGCGCCGGCTGTTCGCGCGAGTGGTGGCGGAGATCACGGTACGGGCGGTACATGCCCAGAACCCGTTCTTCGCCGATCAGAACCGCAACGACATGTTCAACCGCTACTTCGATCTGGTGGTGGTGCAGAAGGCCGTGCCCAGCCTGGCGATCGCTGCCTTCACCATCGTGCTGCAGTCGGCGGTGGGCCTGATCGTCACCAGTTTCTACCATCCGTTCTTCCTGGCCTTCAATGCGCTGCTGCTGCTGGTCATCTTCTCGATCTGGATGATCTGGTCGCGCGGTTCCATCCGGACCGCAGTCGAGTTGAGCCATGCCAAGCACAATGCCGCGCACTGGCTCGAGAGCGTCGGCGGCTCGAACGGCTTCTACAAGTCCAGCCGCCACCTCAACTTCGCGATGGACCGCTCCGAAGCGGTGACTGCCGCCTACGTCGAACGCCACCGCCGCCATTTCCGCTACACCTTCACCCAGACCCTGGCCTTCCTGCTGACCTATGCGGTGGCCAGTGCAGCACTGCTGGCCCTGGGCGGCAGCCTGATCCTGCGCGGAGAGTTGTCGATCGGCCAATTGGTCGCCGCCGAGCTGATCCTGAGCGCGGTGTTCTATGGCATTGCCCAACTCGGCGCCTATCTCGATACGTTCTACGACCTGGTCGCCAGCGCCGAGGAATTGTCGCTGCTGTACGCCATTCCGCAGGAGCGCGCGGTGGCGGTGCCCGGCAAGACCCCGAACAACAGCGCAGTGCGGCTGGATGGGGTGGTGATCGAAGGTGCGCGCTTCGATTTCGCGCTGGAAGCCGGTGAGCAATTGGTCACCTTGGCGTCCGGCGGCGCCGAGCGCCTGCTGGCGATGGTGCTCAAGCGCCACGCGGTCCCGGAGCGCGGGCTGGTGATGGTGGGCGGCGCGGACATGGCGACCTTCGACATGTATCTGCTGCGTTCGGAAGTGACGGTGCTCGATCGCCCCAGCATCGTGGAAGTCACCATCCGCGAGTACCTGTCGATGGCATCGCCGGACGTCAGTTCCGAGGCCATGCTCGAAGCGATCGATGCGGTGGGACTGCGGGCACGCATCGCCGCGCTTCCACAGGGCCTGGATACGCGCCTGGCCGCTTCGGGCTACCCGCTGTGGATCGGCGATGTGATGGGACTCAAGCTGGCCAATGCCTTGCTGGTACGGCCACGGGTACTGATGCTGTCGCAGTTGTTCGACCTCATTCCCACCGAACACCTGACCGCCGCGCTGCGCCGGCTCAAGGACGCCGGAACCACGGTGTTGCTCTGCACCGGCCGCCCGGAAGACATCACGCTGGATGGCTGGTTCCGCCTGGCACCCGGACACCAGCAACGCTACGCCACGCGGGCCGAACTGATCGCATCCGCGCAGGAGGCAGGCAATGCCGTACGCCCCTGACCGCGTCATGCATTTCCCCACGCTGGCGGCCATGCGCCCGCCCAGCATCGCCAAGGCGCTGGCGTGGATGCTGCTGATCGGCATCGTCCTCTGCGGCGCCATCCTGGCGCTGGTTCCCTGGGTGCAGACCGCCAGCGGCAAGGGCCAGGTGGTGGCGCTGGATCCCGACGATCGCCAACAGCAGGTCACCGCCTTCGTTCCTGGCCGGGTCGAGCGTTGGTACGTCCACGATGGCCAGCACGTCTCCAAGGGCGATCCGATCGCCCGGGTGGGCGATCTGGATCCGGACCTGCTCACCCGGCTCGCCAGCGAACGTGCGCAGGTGCAGGCCGAAATCACGGCCATCCAGCAATCGCGTGCGGTCGCCAGCATCGACGTGGAACGCAGCCGGCAATTGCTTGCCGAAGGCCTGGCCGGCCGTCGCGACTACGAGTTGACCCAGATCAAGGTTGCCGAGGCCGATGCCAAGCTGGCGGAGTCGCGCGCCAAGCTCACCCGCATCGACATCCAGTTGAATCGCCAGTCCGCCCAGCTGGTGCGCGCGCCTCGCGACGGTCGCGTGCAACAACTCAACGCTGCCAGCGGCAGCGCGATGGTCTCGCCAGGCACGGTGTTGGCGGTGATCGCCCCTGAACGCGTGGAACGCGCGGTCGAACTGTACATCGATGGCCGCGACGTACCGCTGATCCGTCCGGGCCGCCCGGTGCGGCTGGAATTCGAAGGCTGGCCGGCGATCCAGTTCAGCGGCTGGCCTTCGGTGGCGCACGGGATGTTCGACGGCCGCGTGCGCGCCATCGATCCCAACGCCGCCCCCGATGGCGTGTTCCGCATCCTGGTGGAACCGGCACCCGGCAAACCGGCATGGCCGGCCCAGGAATTCGCCCGCCAGGGCGGAAAGGTGCGCGGCTGGGTGCAGGGCGAGACGGTGAAGGTGGGCTACGAACTGTGGCGCCAGCTCAACAACTTCCCGCTGGAGTTCGGCCAGCGTCCCGCAGCGTCGATGCAGGAAGATGGCAAGGCCAAAGCCGCCGCCGGCAAGGCCGAAGACGACGCGACGGGCAAGAAATGATGCAGCGTCTTGCCGTCCTGTTGATCGCACTCTGCTCCGGTGCGGCGTTCGCCCAGTCGGCGCCGCTCACCCTGGACGAAGTGCTGCAGTCCTCGGCGCGTTCGGCGCCGCAGATCGTCGAAGCGCTGGCAAAGGTTCGCCAGGCCGAGGGCAAGGGCATCTCGGCCGATGGTGCCTTCGATACCGTGTTCGACATCGAAGGTCGCTCGCGCGAGGCCGGCTATTACGACGGCAGCACGATCGAAAGCGGCGTCAAACGGCCGTTCGAGAGCAACGGCGGCTATTACTACGGCGGCTACCGCTCCTCGCGTGGCGATTTCCCGGTTTACGAAGACAAGTCCTACACCGACCGCGGTGGCGAGGTGAAGGTCGGCGCGCTGTATGCGCTGCTGCGCGATCGCGTGGTGGACGAACGCCGCACCCGTCGCAGCGTGGCCAGTGCCGACATCAACGTGGCCCAGTACGAAGCCGAGATGGTGGCCATCGGCGTCCAGCGCCGCGCCGTCGACGCCTACCAGAGCTGGGTGGCGGCCGGCCTGAAGCTACGCGCCTACAGGGACCTGCTGGAGCTGGCCGAGCGCCGCCGCAACGCGATCTCCCGGCAGGTGACGCTGGGAGCCCGGCCGACCATCCTGTTGACCGAGAACGACCAGAACCTGGTGCGCCGCCGCGCGCTGGTGGTGCGCTCGGAGCAGGAGTTCGCCAGTGCGGCCAACAGCTTGTCGCTGTATCTGCGCGACGACGCCGGCATGCCGCTGATCGTCACCGCCGAGCGCCTGCCGGCCGATACGTCGGCCCTGGAGGGGCTGGCCGGAGCCAGCAAGATCACCGCACCGGTGGAACGTCCCGATTACCGCGCCGTGCTGACGCGCATCGATCAGGCCACCGCGCGGCTGATGCTGGCGCAGAACGACCTGAAACCGCGCCTGGATGTCAGCGTCGAGGTCAGCAAGGACCTGGGCCCGCCCGGGCTGGGTGGCCCGAACCGTTCGCCGACCGATGCCATCATCGGCTTCCGTTTCAGCGTGCCGTTGGAGAACCGGGCTGCCAAAGGCCGCGTCGCCGAAGCGCGCGCCGAGATCGAGGCGCTCGACCAGCGCAGTCGCTTCCTGCGCGACCAGATCTCGGTGGAGGTGGAGTCGGTGGTCATCTCGCTCACGGCGGCAGAGCGGCTGGCCAGGATCGCCGACGAAGAACGCAGCCTGGCGGACCGCCTGGCCGATGCCGAGCGGCGGCGCTTCGAGCTGGGGTCGGGCGATTTCTTCCTGGTCAACCAGCGCGAGGAAACCGCTAACGATGCCCGCGTGCGCCTGATCGATGCGCAGGCCCGTATCGCCTCGGCGCGTGCAGAGCTGGCAGCGGCGACCGCCGACCGCGACGCGTTACGGCTGAGCCGCTGAAACAGCCGCGCGAACGCCACCTCCCTGCCATGCCGTACGCCCATGCCGTGTCGCCCGGGCCGCTGCGCACAGTGCAGCAACCGGCTTGCACATGGCAGTCATCGCGTGGCCGGCGGCAGTACACCGGGCTCGGTGGCTGAACGCCCAGCCTTGTAGGCCTCGGCAGATCGTCGACAGGCCTTGCGAACTCGACCGACCGGTACCGCCGATGACGCCTGGATAACAGCTGCCTGCGCATGCTCGGGGCGCCGGTCCGGTACCGGCAGTGCGATCAGACGATCCGCACGGCAACCCTGGCTCTTTCGGAGGTGCTTATGTCTTTCCGGCAGTTTCCCGCCATCGGCGCCGATGGCGAACCCTACGTCATCATCGAATTCCGCGATGAACATCCGTCCGGCTCCGCCACACAGGCTGCGCCGCGCTACGAGCTCCCCGACGGCCGCCATCTGCAACGCCAAGGCCAGCGCTTCGTCACCGAAGGCGGCGAACTGCAGCTCTCGACGCCCTGACGACTGCCTGGTCATTTTTTGATCACTGCGGCCGAATTCCTTGTCCGACAACGGCTGGCGGAAGTTATCCACATGCTTGTGCAGATTTCATCCACACCCGGTGTGGATGAAATCCGCGGCCGCGCTCCGGCTGCGGGCGGTCTGCACTCGCACATGCATGCCTGTTGCTACACGCCGGCTGGCTTGCTCTTCCAGGCCAGCGACGCCAGCGGCAGCAGATTTTTACGGGACGGTCGGTCCGCCGGCCCGCGCGCCGGTGCCCGGTGCCACGCTCGCGTCAGCTCACACAGTACGGTCCGAACGCTCCAGCACCCGCCCGATCCCGCTGTCGTCGATCTCGATGGCGGCCCGGGACAGCGCGTGCCGATCGCTGTCCGGCTCGAATCCGATCCGGAAATGCAGCTCGCCCAGCGGCGTGCGCGAGGAATGGATGGAAGACAGATTCACCCCATGGCGTTCGAAGACATGCAGCAATGCCCGCAGCGAGCCGGGCTCATCCTGCGGCAGGTACACGCTCAAGGTCAGCGGCTCGGTGAGATCGGCCAGCAGGTAGCCGACGCGCTCATAGGTGTAGTTGCCCGCGGCCAGCGCGTCCTGCTGCAAGGCCTGTGCGTTGTCGTGCAGGAAGTGACGGCGGAACTGCGCACGCGCCGCGTCGTCGCCTTGCGCAACCAGGGCGCGCAGCTGCTGCAACTGCGACAACAACCGATCGAGCATCTCGCCGGCGTACGGATTGCCGAACTGGATATCCTCGTAGATCGCCGGATTGAGCGAAAGGATGCGCGCAATGACTGCGGTGTCCAATTCGAACGAGGCCGAGCGGTAGGGCATCAGCGCCTGCAGGTCGCCCAGCAACGGGGCGTAGTCGCGCAGGGTACCGGCCTGCGCCAGGTGGGTGGCGTGCACCATCGCCTGCACCAGCGCCATCACCCTGTCGTGGTGTTCGGGCGTGGTGTGGACGCACTGCGCCTGCAAGGCGGTGCACAACGTGCGCAGCCACCCCGACCAATGCTGCAGGCGTGCTTCGCAGACCACCATCACCCGACCCTTCAGGGTCGGCGATTTGGGCGGCGCGGTCATCGGATGCAAACCGACCACCTCGGCCGATGAGGCCAGCATCGCCGCCACCGGCGCCTGCTTGATCGAGGTGACGTCCATCCACAACTGCGACGCCGCACGGTCACCGGCCAGCGCGACATAGCGTCGTATCACTTCCGCAGTGTGGCGGATCGGCGCCGAGAAGATCAGCACATCCGCCTGCTGCGCCAGCGTGAGCTCGTCCATGCTCCCGGCATCGGCCGGGTCGAAGCCGATCACCTGCAACTGCAGGCGCGTGCGCAGGAACTGCGCCAGCCATCGCCCATAGGCGCCGGCACTGCCGACGATCCCGACCACCGGCTGAGCGATCATGCCAGCCGCTCGACCGCGAAGCGCGACGCGGCGGCAAGCGCTGCCGGCGCGGCCGCCAACACATCGAACTCCTCGACACCGGCTGCCAGCGTGGCCTCCAGCGCAGCATGCACGCCGCCGAGCGCGTGGCCCACCGCCTGCTCGAACGGCACATCGCGCAACAGAAACCCGATCAGCAAGGCCATCAGCACATCGCCGGTGCCGGCCACGTCAACCGGCAGATGCGGGCTGGACCAGCGATACACCGCGGTGTCGCTGACCGCCAGCGTCACCAGCTCGCCCGCACCGCCGGCGACGCTATGCGCCAGGACCCACTGCGGGCCACGCGCCAGCAGCGCGCGTGCGGCCACGATGGCATCGTCCTGTTGCAGGCTCGGCAGGCCGGTCAAGCGCTCCAGTTCGAAGGCGTTGGGCGTCACCAGCCAGGCATGCGGCAGCAGGCGCTCGGCGAACACGCGCTCCAGGCCCGGTTCGACGTAGGGGCCGGTATGCGTGTCGCCGATCACCGGATCCAGGCAATAACGCAGTTGTGGCGCCTGCGGCAGGGTCTGCTCCAGCCAGTCGGCGAAGGCCTCGCCGTTGGCCAGGCTGCCGAAGTAACCGGACACCAGCATGCGCGCACGTTGCGGCAGGCCGCGCTCGCTGGCGCCGAGCAACAGGTCGGCCAGCCAGTCAGCAGGCAGGATGCGGCCACGCAAGGTGGCATAGAACGGCGCGTTGCTCAGCAAGGTGGTGGGGACTTCGGCAACCCGCAGGCCCAATGCACGCAGTGGCGGCACGGCCGCGCTGTTGCCGGCATGGCCATAGACCAGTTGCGATTGCACCGAAATCACATCGACCGGCGCAGGACCATCCGGGCGCTGGCGGCGTCCGTGGACCAGATGACTATCGGGGGCATTGTTCATCGCAGCATCTTACGCCAGCGCCACGGCGTGCCCGCATTCGATCAATGCGACCGGCACCCGCTCGCCCCTATGTACATTGCCGCCAGGCCGGTCTTCGCTGGACCGGTCCATGCGCTGGCAGCAACCGATATCGCCTCCGATCTGCGGGAACTCCTGCCGCAAGAACGCAAATGCCGGCCCCTGGGCCGGCATCCGTCTGGAGAACCTCGCTCCAATCGTGCAACTTTCCGGGCATTCGGGAGCCGGCATCCGCTCCCGCGCATCCCGGATCGCCACGACGGCGCACCATCCCGGCGGGCCCGGCCATGCCGCCCTTGCGATTGCCCGATCCCGACTCCCGATTCCCTGCCTCAGGACGTCATGCGGTCCCAGAAACCCTTGACGCCATCGATGAAGGTGGCCGATTTGGGTGAATGCTTGCGGGCATCCTCACCGGTGAAGGTCGCTTCGAATTGCTGCAGCAACTCGCGCTGGTCGGCGGTCAGGTTGACCGGGGTCTCCACCACGACGCGGCAATACAGATCGCCCTCGCTGCGGCTGCGCACCGAACGCACACCCTTGCCGCGCAGGCGGAACAACTTGCCGGTCTGGGTCTCGGCCGGGATGCGGATCTCCGCCTCACCGCCCAGCGTGGCCACACGCACGGTGTCGCCGAGCGCCGCCTGCGAGATACGGATCGGCACCTCGCAATGCAGATCGTCGCCATCGCGCTGGAAAATCGCATGCTCGCGCACGCGCACTTCCACATACAGATCGCCCGGCGGCGTACCGGCCGGGCCGGCCTCGCCTTCGCCAGCCAGACGGATGCGGTCGCCGGTATCAACGCCGGCCGGCACCTTGATCGACAGCACCTTGTTTTCTTCAACCCGGCCAGCACCGCGGCAGGTCTTGCAGGGATTCTGGATCAGCGTGCCGCGTCCGTCGCAATGCGGGCAGCTCTGCTGCATGGCGAAGATGCCGCGCTGGATGCGCACCTGGCCGCGACCATGGCAGGTGCCGCAGGTCTCCACCTTGCCGTCTTCCGAGCCGCTGCCATGGCAGGGCGCGCATTCCACCAGCGTGGGGATCTCGATGCGCCGCTCGAGGCCGGCGACGGCTTCTTCCAGATCCAGTTCCAGTACGTAACCGACGTCGGCACCGCGTCGCGCAGCGCGCGGACCGGCGGCGCCACCGCCGAAAATGTTTCCGAAGATATCGCCGAAGATATCGCCCATGTCCGGGCCACCCGGGCCACCACCGCCCATGCCATGCTCGAACGCCGCATGGCCATGCGCGTCGTAGGCGCGCCGCTTGTTGCCATCGGATAGCACTTCGTAGGCTTCCTTGCATTCCTTGAACGCCGCTTCGGCGGCAGCGTCGCCAGGATTGCGATCGGGATGGTGCTTCATGGCACACCGCCGATACGCCTTTTTCAGCTCGTCGTCGCTGGCGCCACGGGCAACGCCCAGCACTTCGTAGTAATCGCGTTTGCTCATAAGCCGGGATTCGTGATTCGTGATTCGTGATTCGTTGAAACGCGAAAGCGGACAGCGTGCGCTGGTCCGCCTTGGCGACGCGACGCGTAGAGGATATCGGGACGGGGATCGGCAAGCTTTAGCGCTTGCCGATCCCCATTCCCGACTCCCAAATCACGGCTTACTTCTTGTCGTCCTTGACCTCGGTGAACTCGGCGTCCACCACGTCGTCGGCAGCCTTGGAGGCCTGCGCATTGCCACTGGCCGCATCGGCACCACCGCCCTGCTCTGCCGCAGCGGCCGCTGCGTACAGCGACTGGCCGGCCTCTTCCAGGGTCTTGCTGCGCGCTTCGATCTGCGCCTTGTCGTCGCCCTTCATGGCGGTTTCCAGGTCGGCCAGCGCCGCTTCCACCTTGCCGATCACATCGCCACCGACCTTGCTGCCATGCTCGGTGATCGCGGTACGGGTGGCGTGGATCAGGCCATCAGCCTGGTTGCGGGTCTGCACCAGCTCGTGGAACTTCTTGTCCTCTTCGCGGTTGGCTTCCGCGTCGGCGACCATGCGCTGGATCTCTTCGTCCGACAGGCCCGAACCGGCTTTGATCTCGACCTTCTGTTCCTTGTTGGTCTTCTTGTCCTTGGCCGACACGTGCAGGATGCCGTTGGCGTCGATATCGAAGGACACTTCCACCTGCGGCATGCCGCGCGGCGCCGGCTCGATGCCGGACAGGTCGAACTTGGCCAGCGACTTGTTGAAGCGGGCCTGCTCGCGCTCACCCTGCAGCACGTGCACGGTCACGGCCGACTGGTTGTCCTCGGCGGTGGAGAAGGTCTGCGAGGCCTTGGTCGGGATGGTGGTGTTCTTTTCGATGATCTTGGTGAACACGCCGCCCATGGTCTCGATACCCAACGACAGCGGGGTCACGTCCAGCAGCAGCACGTCCTTTACGTCGCCGGCCAGCACGCCGCCCTGGATCGCGGCACCCACGGCCACGGCTTCGTCCGGGTTGACGTCCTTGCGCGGTTCCTTGCCGAAGAAGTCGGCAACCGCCTGCTGCACCTTCGGCATGCGGGTCTGGCCGCCGACCAGGATCACTTCGTTGATGTCGCTGGCGCGCAGGCCGGCGTCGTTCAACGCGGTGCGGCACGGCTCGATCGACTTCTTGACCAGGTCTTCCACCAGCGCCTCGAGCTTGGCACGGGTCAACTTGATGTTGAGGTGCTTCGGGCCCGATGCATCGGCGGTGACGTACGGCAGGTTCACCTCGGTCTGCTGGCTGGACGACAGCTCGATCTTGGCGCGCTCTGCAGCATCCTTCAGGCGCTGCAGCGCCAGCGGATCCTTGCGCAGGTCGATGCCCTGGTCCTTGTTGAATTCGTCGACCAGGTACTCGATGACACGGTTGTCGAAGTCTTCGCCGCCCAGGAAGGTGTCGCCATTGGTGGCCAGCACTTCGAACTGCTTCTCGCCGTCGACTTCGGCGATTTCGATGATCGACACGTCGAAGGTGCCGCCGCCCAGGTCGTACACGGCGATCTTGCGGTCGCCGCCATTCTTGTCCAGGCCATAGGCCAGGGCCGCAGCGGTCGGCTCGTTGATGATGCGCTTGACGTCCAGACCGGCGATGCGGCCGGCGTCCTTGGTGGCCTGGCGCTGGCTGTCGTTGAAGTACGCCGGCACCGTGATCACCGCTTCGGTGACCTTCTCGCCCAGGAAGTCCTCGGCGGTCTTCTTCATCTTCTCAAGCACGCGCGCGGAGATCTCCTGCGGCGCCATGCGCTTGGCATCGCTGGTCTGCACCCAGGCGTCGCCGTTGTCGTGCGCCAGGATGCCGTACGGCACGTGGGAGATGTCCTTCTGCACTTCGCCGTCGGTGAACTTGCGGCCGATCAGGCGCTTCACCGCGTAGAAGGTGTTCTTCGGGTTGGTCACCGCCTGGCGCTTGGCCGAGGCACCGACCAGCACTTCGCCGTCCTTGGTGTAGGCGACGATCGAAGGCGTGGTGCGGTCGCCCTCGGAATTTTCGATGACGCGGGCCTTGCCGCCGTCCATGATCGCCACGCACGAGTTCGTGGTGCCGAGGTCAATACCAATGATCTTGCCCATGGATACGCTCCTGATGAGTCTTTAGCTGTGTCCGGCGACGCCGGGTCTGGCTGAGATGTGGGGGTGGCGCGCAGGTGTTCAAGCCACCTGTGCGCATCTGTGTTTCATCCGTGCGCCTGGCAGTTCAGCCGGCGCTGCGGTCAGTCGTGCTTGGCCACGACCACCAGGGCCGGACGCAGCAGGCGATCGTTGAGCAGATAGCCCTTCTGGAAGACCTGCACGATATGGCCCGGCGCGATGCCCTCGGCCTCGCCCTGGCTGATCGCCTGGTGCTGGTCCGGATTGAACGGCTGGCCGACCGGGTCGAGCAGGGTCAGGCCGTTGTCGGCGGCGACCTTGAGCAATTGCTTGTAGGTCATGTCCAGACCGTCGCGCAGCGGGCTGGGTTGGCTGCCGGCGGCGGTCAGCCCTGCATCCAGGCTGTCGAACACCGGCAGCAATTCGCCGAGCAGCTTCTCGTTGGCGAACTTGCGGGCGTTTTCCACATCACGCGCAATGCGCTTGCGCTGGTTTTCCAGATCCGCGCGTTCGCGCAGGGCGTCGGCCTTGACCAGGGCGATCTCGCTTCGCAACGACTCGATCTCGGCCTTGAGCGGATCGGTCTCGGGCGGGTTCTGGGACAGGTCTTCGGAGTCGAATTCGGGGTGGTCTTGAGTCATGTGCAGTTCCCGGGCAAGCGGAACGCCCGCCCCAACGTCACCCCGTATGTGGGCGCCGGCGCGCGTTTCAAGCAAGCGATCGCACCGATCGCCATCGGTTATCGCGCGCCGGGCGGCTCCATCGCCGCACCCAGCACCTGGGCGGCGGTCTGCACCAGCGGGATCACCCGGTCGTAGGCCATGCGTTTGGGGCCGATCACCCCCAGCACGCCCAGTACCTGCCCGCCGGCCGCATACGGCGCGGTGACCAGAGAGACGTCTTCCAGCGAGACCATGCCGGTTTCCTCGCCGATGAAGATGCGCACGCCCGGCGCCTGGATGGTGCGTTCGAGCAGCTGCAGGATCTCGCGCTTGCTGGCGAAGGCCTCGAACAGCTCGCGCAGGCGGTCCAGATCCGACAGGTCCTGCACCCCCATCAGCCGGGTCTGACCGGCCATCACCATGTCCTCGCCGGCAGCGGGCACCAGGGCTTCGCTGGCCAGGTCCACGCTGTGCGCCAGCAGTTGCTCCATCTCGTTCTTGGCCGTGCGCAGCTCGCGCAGCAGGCTGGCGCGGATGTCCGCCAGCGCGCGCCCGGCGAACTGTGCGTTGAGATAGTTGGCCACCCGTTCCAGCTCGGCCGGCTCGTAGGCCCGGCGCGGCTCGATCACCCGGTTCTGCACCTCGTTGTCGGCGAACACCAGGATCGCCAGTACCCTCCGCGCATCCAGCGGCACGAAATCGATGTGCCGGAACGCGAACTGCTCGCGCCGCGGCGCGCTGACCACGCCGACGAAGTGGCTCATCGCCGACAGCATCTGCGAGGCGCTGCCGAGCAGCGACTGGGTCCCGTTGCCGCTGGCCAGCTCCGCGCGCAGGCGGCGCACTTCGTCTTCGCCCGGTGGCTGCATCTGCACCAGGCTGTCCACGAACACCCGGTAGCCATGCGCGGTGGGCACACGCCCGGCGGAGGTATGCGGGGAACTGAGCAGGCCCACGTCTTCCAGATCGGCCAAAATATTCCGGATGGTGGCCGGGCTCACGTCCAGCCCGGCATGCCGGGCCAGCGTCTTGGACCCCACCGGCTCGCCGTCGCGGATGTAGCGCGCAATCAGCGTGCGCAGCAACTGCCGGGCGCGGGGGTCGAGCATTGGGGACTGGGACGCGCGCATGGGATCATCCGGTGAGACTGGGCATAGATAATGTCTGGCCCCAGGGATGGCAAGCGCCCGACTCCCTGCCCGCGCCCTCCTGCCCTAAGCTTCCCTAACGCATTCACGCCCATCCCCATGCTCAGACATCTCTCGATCAAGGATTTCGCCGTCGTCCGCGCCACCGAACTGGAATTCGGGCCGGGCATGACCGTGGTGTCGGGCGAGACCGGCGCCGGCAAGTCGCTGATGGTGGACGCGCTGGGCTTCCTGTCCGGCCTGCGCGCCGACAGCGGCGTGGTGCGCCATGGCGCCGATCGCGCCGAGCTGTCGGCCGAATTCCAGTTGCCGGCCGAGCATCCCGGGCTGCGCTGGCTGGCCGACAACGAGCTCGACGACGATGCCCAGTGCCAGCTGCGCCGGATCATCCGTGCCGACGGCGGCTCGCGCGCCTGGATCAACGGCCGCCCGGTCACCTCCTCGCAACTGGCCGAGCTCGCGGCGCGGCTGGTGGAGATCCACGGCCAGCACGAGCACCAGGCCCTGATGGCCCGCCACAGCCAGCTCGCCCTGCTCGATGCCTATGCCCGCAACAGCGCGCAGCGCGAACAGGTGCGCCAGGCCAGCCAGCGCTGGCAGGCGCTGCTGGACGAACGCGACGCACTGGCGGCGCAAGGCGATGTTTCCGACCGCATCGGCTTTCTGGAGCACCAGCTGGCCGAACTGGAACGTGAAGACCTGGATCCGGCGGCGATCGCGGCACTGGACATCAACCACCGCCGCCAGGCGCATGCCACGGCCTTGATCGGCGCCTGCGACAGCGTGGCCCGGCAGCTCAACGGTGACGACGGGGCCTCGGCCCTGGGCTTGCTGCAGGACAGCCGCCACGATCTGGCGCGCGTGGCCGAGCACGAACCGCGCCTGGGCGAGGTGGACGCGCTGCTGGACAGCGCCGTCATCCAGATCGAAGAAGCGCTGGCCCTGCTGGACCGCGTGCGCGACGACCTGGACGCCGACCCGGCCCAGTTCGAGGCCATGGAACGGCGTCTCGGCCGCCTGCACGACCTGGCCCGCAAGCACCGCGTGGCCCCGGATGCGCTGGCCGCGCACCGCGACCATCTGAGCGCCGAGGTCGAGAGCCTGCGCGGCGCCGACGAGCGCCTGCAGCAGTTGGACAAGCACATCGCCACCGCCACCGAGGCCTGGCGCAGCGCCGCCGCCGTCCTGAGTGCCGGCCGCGCCGATGCCGCCGACGCCTTGTCGGCGGCCACGACCGCGCTGATCGGCGAGCTGGGCATGGGCGGCGGGCAGTTCCTGATCCAGCTACAACCCCATGACAGCCTGCGCCCGGATCCCAACGGCGCCGAGCGCGTCGAATTCCTGGTCGCCGCCAATGCCGGCCAGCCACCACGCGCCTTGCGCAAGGTCGCCTCCGGCGGCGAGCTGTCGCGCATTTCGCTGGCCATCGAGGTGGCCGCACTTGGCCTGGACAGCGTGCCGACCATGGTCTTCGACGAAGTGGATTCGGGCATCGGCGGCGCAGTGGCCGATATCGTCGGCCAGAAACTGCGCGCGCTCGGCGAGGAACGGCAGGTATTGTGCGTCACCCATCTGCCGCAGGTCGCGGCCAAGGGCCATGCGCACTACCGGGTCAGCAAGGCGCCGGTGGACGACATGACCCAGAGCGCGGTCGAACTCCTCGGCCCGCAGGCACGCCAGGAAGAACTCGCGCGCATGCTCGGCGGGGTGGAAGTCAGCAAGGAAGCCCGCGCGGCCGCGCGCAAGCTACTGCAGAGCGCCTGACCGGGGACGGCAGCGACGGGCCCTGCGGCAGTCTGACCGACCGGGACCACCCTGACACACCGAGGACCGCCATCCGAGGACTGCCCCTCGCCCATCAGCCTCGCTCCCTTCATCCGCCCGCGGGGGCATCAGCCTCGCTCCCTTCCCCCCGCCCGCGGGGGCATCGGTCTCGCTCCCTTCCCCCGCCTGCGGGGGAAGGTGCCCGAAGGGCGGATGGGGGCAACATTGCTGCGAGGCGACCAGCACACGCGCGACAAGCGCAAACGGTGTTGCCCCTCCCTCATCCGGCGCTGCGCGCCACCTTCTCCCGCCAGCGGGAGAAGCG
>NZ_JAJGQG010000026.1:0-60969 GCF_020783795.1 Xanthomonas sp. NCPPB 1067 | reverse complement strand
CGCGACAAGCGCAAACGGTGTTGCCCCTCCCCTCATCCGGCGCTGCGCGCCACCTTCTCCCGCCAGCGGGAGAAGCGATGCCTGGCTGCGCGTGATCTCTCGATCGAACTGCAACTGACCACCCACCGCCCCCTTCCCCACCCGCGGGGGAAGGTGCCCGAAGGGCGGATGGGGGCAGCATTGCTGCGAGGCGACCAGCACAGGCGCGACAAGCGCAAACGGTGTTGCCCCTCCCTCATCCGGCGCTGCGCGCCACCTTCTCCCGCCAGCGGGAGAAGCGATGCCTGGCTGCGCGTGATCTCTCGATCGAACTGCAACTGACCACCCACCGCCCCCTTTCCCACCCGCGGGGGAAGGTGCCCGAAGGGTGGATGGGGGCAACATTGCTGCGAGGCGACCAGCACAGGCACGACAAACGCAAACGGTGTTGCCCCTCCCTCATCCGGCGCTGCGCGCCACCTTCTCCCGCCAGCGGGAGAAGCGTGCCTGGCTGCGCGTGATCTCTCGATCGAACTGCAACTGACCACCCACCGCCCCCTTCCCCACCCGCGGGGGAAGCGATGCCTGGCTGCGCGTGATCTCTCGATTGCACTGCAACTGACCACCCACCACTCCCTTCCCCCGCCCGCGGGGGAAGGTGCCCGAAGGGCGGATGGGGGGAGCACCCGGCAGCAAGCAAGCCAGGCAACACAACCCCAGAACGCACAAGGCGGCCGAAGCCGCCTCGTCGTTCATTTCCCGCTGCAGCGCACCGACCTCAGCGCTGGCGCTTCTTGCGTACGTACAGCACCAGCGAATGCTCTTCCAGTTCATAGCCGTGCTTGGCGGCGATCTGGCGCTGCAGCGCTTCGATCTCTTCGCTTTCGAACTCGATGACGTGGCCGGTGTCCACATCGACCATATGATCGTGATGGCCGCCGCGGTCCAGCTCGTATACCGCCTGGCCGCCTTCGAAGTTGTGTTTGAGTACCAGACCAGCAGCCTCGAACTGGGTCAGCACGCGATACACCGTGGCCAGCCCGATCTCATCGCCGTGGTCCAGCAACTGCCGGTAGATGTCTTCAGCGCTGAGGTGATGCTGGTTGCTCTTCTGTTCGAGCAGTTCCAGGATCCGCATCCGCGGGTGGGTCACCTTCAGCCCGACTTTGCGCAGGTCGTGGGTTTCCATGTGTTCTCCGTTCATTGGCGATTTAGCGCCAGCTGCCTTCAAACGGGTCGCGGCGACCGGGGGAAGTGTATCATCGGCGTGATTTCCTCAGCACTTACTCCCCGATGCGCAATCTCCTGCTGGTCGCCGCCATTGCCTTGTCCACCGCTGGCTGCGGCATCATCTACAAGCAGCCGATCTACCAGGGCAATCTGATCAAGCAGAACGCCGTGGAGCAGCTGCAGGTAGGCCAGAGCAAGCAGCAGGTCAGCGCATTGCTGGGGACGCCGTCGATTCCGGACCCGTTCCACGCCCAGCGCTGGGACTACACCTCCACCCAGCGGGTGGATCGTCTGGCGCATACCGAGATCAAGAATTTCACCGTGTTCTTCGAGAACGACCAGGTAACCCGTTGGGAAGGCGACTATTTCCCCTCCCAGGACGAGCAGTTGGCCAAGTCGGCACCCAAGCAGTTCGGCCGCAATCTGGCGCGCGACAAGAAGAAGCAGCGCGGCCGTTGAGCCACTCGGCCGGGGTTTGCCCCTGACCGCAGCGATACTGATTTCTCGACCGCCCCTAGCTATTGCACCCTGCAACGGGCGGGCGTGTCCGGCCAACCGCGCGTTCGCCGGCCGTCGCAAGCCATGCTGCAGCATGGAGCCGCTCCCAGGCGCTAGGTCCGCGCCTTTTTGTCCGGCCCGGCCCGACGACGGCGCGCTTCTTTGGGATCCAGGAGCAGCGGCCTGAGCAACTCCACCCGGTCGCCGTCGCGCAAGACCCGCTCTGAGGGCGTCACCTGACCATGGATGGCGAGCGCGGCAGGCGAGTGTTCGCGTTCGAGGCCGGATGCGGCCACCGCGTCGGCCACTGTGGCGCCCTCGGGCAGCGTGAGCTGCACCGCGCTGTAGCGGTCCGGCCAGGCCAGTACCACCTCGACCTGCACCATCACGCGTCGCCGCGATCGGCGACCCGGACGAAATCGTTGACCATGCGATCGGCCAGCCCCTGGAAACCCAGCGCCAGCGCCGGCCCCAACAAGCGCGAACTGGTCTCCACGTCCAGGGTCAGGCTGACCTTGCAGGCATTCTCGCCCAGCGCCTGGAACTCCCACAGGCCCTCCAGGCGCTTGAATGGCCCGTCGCGCAGGTGCATCACGATGCGTTGCGGGCGTTCCAGGATGTTCTCGGTGGTGAACCAGGTTCGAAACGTACCCAGCCCCAGGTCCAGCCGCGCAACGATACGCCCCGGATCCTGTTCGAGCACATGGGCAGCGTCGCACCAGCCGAAGCGGCGTGGATAGGCGGCGACATCATTGACCAGATCGAACATGCGGGAGGTACTGTGTTCGACCAGGGCGCTGCGACGGATGGTAGGCATTCGCTAACTTGTGAAAGACGGAAGATCGTTTGACGACACCGAATCGGCGACAATGGCGTCATGAGCAAGAAACCATCCAAGGATAAAGCAAACGGCGCGAAGGCCACGAAAACCATCGCGCTGAACAAGCGTGCGCGCCACGAATACCACCTGGAAGAACGCTACGAGGCCGGGCTGGCGCTGCAGGGCTGGGAGGTCAAGGCGATCCGCGCCGGGCGCGCCAATATCGTCGACGGCTACGCCTATGTCCGTTCTGGCGAGATCTATCTGATCGGCGCGCAGATCACCCCGCTGATCCAGGCCTCCACCCACACCGTGCCGGTCGAACGCCGCGACCGCAAGCTGCTGCTGCACCGGAACGAGATCGACAAGGTGCTGACCCGGGTGGAGCGCGAAGGCTACACCCTGGTGCCCACCGCGCTGTACTGGAGCAGCAACAAGGTCAAGCTCGAAATCGCCCTGGCCAAGGGCAAGCAGAACCACGACAAGCGCGACGCCGCCAAGGACCGCGACTGGCAACGCGACAAGCAGCGCGTGATGCGGCGGCATAACCGTGATGCCTGAGGGGCGGGGATTCGGGATTGGGGATTCGTTACAGCGATTGTGCATGAACTGGTGCATGGCTGGCTTGCGATCCGCTTGCGCACCACTGCAGCACACGGCCTCACTGCCTTTGCGAATCCCGCCCCCCGACTCCCGAATCACGTCTCCCCAAGCATACGCATCAGATTCGGCACTCCCCTGCCCTGCACGTAGCGATCGCGCTGCAGATCGGTGCTGGTGTCCAGCAGCAGCTGCTTGACCCGGTCCGGGAAGCCGATGAACTCGCGGCGTGCCGACAGGAATCCGGCCAGCAGGCCAGAGACATGCGGCGCGGCCATGCTGGTGCCGCTCATCTCCACCATCAGGCTGGCAGGATCCCTCGGGTCGAAGTCGTAGTACGCCGAAACGATCTTCTCGCCCGGCGCAACCACATCGGGTTTGCTGCGGCCGTCGGCGGTGGGGCCACGCGAGGAAAAGTACGACACCCCATAGTTGTGCGGGCTGCTCTTGTGCACCGAGCCCACCACGATGGCCTCTTCGAGATTGCCCGGATCGCTGATGGACAGGTCCATATTGGCCGGATAGGTGCCGCCGTCGTTCTGCATCAGCCAGGTCAGCCCCTCGTTGCCGGCCGCCACCACCACCAGCACGCCCTGCCGCCAGAGCCGGCGCAGCTCGTTGCACAGGGGCGTGAAGCCACAACCGTAACTTTCCGGGTCGAAGCAGCCGCCCAGACTCAGGTTGATGCCGTGGATGACCAGCTCGCCGGCGCGTTCATTGATCGCAGCCACCTGTTGCACCGCCTTGATCGTCCACGAATCGCGGCCGTTTCCTGCATCGTCGAGCACCTTGAAACCATACAGGCGCGCATCCAGTGCCATGCCCGCAAACTCCAGCGGACTGCCGGGGCGGCCTTGCGCATCGGGAATGGAGGCATGGCAATGACCGGCGATGATGCCGGCGATATGGGTGCCGTGCCCATGCCGGTCCAGCCTGGCGAACGCTTCGCCATCGCCGCGTGTGAGGTGGCGGGCCGCGCCGCGCCGCGTGCAATCCCATTGCGCCACCACGTTGTCGCGCTCGCCCTTGACGAAGAAGTGCGGATGGCTGGCCGCGATACCGGTATCCAGCACCGCCCAACCGATCTGCTGGCCGCGCGCGCGGTACGCAATGCGCGCCGCATCGGCGTGCAGCACGTTGCCGGAGACATGGATCAACGCGCGCTTGCCGGCATCGCGCCATACCCGTCGAAAACCCAGTGCGCGATAGCGATCCTGCAGTGACTCGATCTCGAAGCGCGTCAGCCGCGCCGACACGAAGCGCTGCAGGCCGTCTTCCAGTTCGATCGCCTCGTCCAGCGCATCGCCTTCCAGCCCCGTGCTGCGCGAGGCGACCTGCCGCAACTGGGCCAGCAACTGCGCGCGCACGCCGCCCGGATCGCCGCCCAGCACGCGCCGATCCAGCTCGATCAGCACTTCATGCCGGTACTCCGCACCATGCGCCTCGAGCTGCTCACTGAGATCCTTGATCAGCACCGCGTTGGACACCGGCTGATCGAACCCGACACCAACGGCCTGACGCACCGCCGCGCGCACCTGCGGAATCGACAGATAGCCCGAACCCGAGTGCGGATTGCTCTGCCAATCCGGATTCAGACGCGCGGCGGCAAGATTTTCGAAGCGCCCTCTGGCGTTGGTGATATCGTCGGTGAGGTCCGGATCGAAGGCGATCGGGTCGCCGGTGTCGGCAACGTTGATCCAGCGCTGCACGCACGCGGGAAACGGCAGTTTGCGTGTGCCGGTCCAGCGCTTGAACATGCTGCGCACCTGCGGCAGGCCGAGCGGCGAACCCAGGCTCAGGAACAGTGGCACCTCGCACTCCGCCGCCTGCAGTTGGCGCAGCACGTCGTAGGCGATCATCGAGCCCTGGCTGTGGGCGACCACCACGAACGGCCCGCCGCCGGCACGCAGGCGCTGGGCCAGGCTCTCGCGCATCAGCGCGGCACGCTCCGGCACGAAGAACAGGTCATGCACGTCCTGCAGCAGCGCAGCGGAGATCAGCCGCAGCAGCACGCGGTTGATCGCATCGATCGGGCCCTTTGCCTGCAAGCCGCCCGGCACGCTGGCAGCATCGAGTTCATCCAGCAACCGGTGCAGATCCGCACGTTCCTGCGCGCTCTCGGCCAACGCATCGGCCAGCAGGTGCAGGTCCTGCGTTCCCGGCACCAGGCCCAGCGTACTCAAGGCACGTTGCACGCTCTGATTCAGCGCCGGGCCCACGTCGCGGCTATCGCAGTTGCCCGGCTCGGGCACGGGATAGCGCTCGCGGTTGACCCAGTACGCCAGGCGCGTGCGCTCTCCCATCGGCCGCCCGAACAAGGCCTTGTCCCATTGGCAGCGCAGTACCTCGGCGGGTGGCTTGTTGCCGATGCCATGGATGTAGATCACCGTACGCGCCTTGCCCTGCACGCGCTGGGTGGCGATGTCCGCCTGGTCTGCCGGTTGCGCTCCCTTGCCGCGCCGTCGGGCGGCGGGTGCGGCGGTCGTGCCCGACGCGCGACGCGCCGGCCGTGAACCTGAGGGCTTGCCTGTCGCCATCGCTTCGCTCCTTCGCTTGCGGACTGTTCCGTTCTATACGGATGAAGCCACTGTAAGCGCTGAAGGTCCCACCACTTGTGACAGGGCGCGCCGATCCCTACACTGATCAGGTCAGCGTTTGATGCTTTCCCCGGGGGTGCACTGGTTTCGACGGGGGTCGCGAAGTCGCTTGGCGCATGCCGAGGGGGCAGCTTTCCTCGTTAATCCAGCAGCAAACTTTTAGTTGCCAACGACGACAACTACGGTTCGGACTTCGCTATCGCCGCTTAATTGGCTTTAGTTGTAGTTCTACAGCCGCCTAAGGCGAACCCCCGAACTTACTTGTGCCCGTGCCCGTAAGTGTAGGGTCATTATCACGGAACCGCCGGTAGTGGCTGCCTGTCAGCTGCCGGTCAGATCAAGCAGGCTGGTTCTCAGGTGCGCTTTGCCCGCCGTGCTGCCTGGGGACGAGATCTAACGGAGGGATAAGCATGTAGTGCCGGGGATGGAGTGCTTCCGGACGGCGGTTCGATTCCGCCCACCTCCACCAATGAGCGGATCTTGAAGATCCGAAGAAGGCCGGGAACCCCCGTAAAACAAGGGTTCTCGGCCTTTTTTATGTGCACTACGGTGCGCACGTGAACGTCGCAGGATCGGAGACTCTGGGGGCATATTTTGGGGCACCTGCCCCCAACTGACGACCAGATGCCCCCACTGACCGATCTCGCAATACGACGCGCCAAACCTACCGCGAAGACCCAACGCCTGTATGACAGCGACGGTTTGTACCTGGAGCTGTCGCCGAAGGGCGGGCGCTGGTTTCGCCTGAAGTATCGATTCGGCGGCAAGGAAAAGCGGCTGGCCATCGGCGTCTACCCAGACGTGCCGCTGGCACTGGCCAGGCAGCGGCGGGACGACGCGCGCCAGCTGCTGGCTCAGGGTATCGATCCGGGCGAGCACCGGAAAGCAGCAACGGCTGCGCGTGCAATCCTCGGCGCCAACACTTTCGAGGTGATCGCCAACGAGTGGCTGGAGAAGCGGAACTGGGTGGATGGGTATCGCGTGAAGGTCGTCGGATGGTTCACGAACGACGTATTCCCCTACATCGGCGCACGGCCGGCGGCGGAACTTGAAGCGCCCGAATTCCTGGCCGTGGCCAGACGCATCGAGAAACGCGGCGCCTTCGAGTCGGCGCATCGGATCATGCAGAACTGCGGCCAGGTCATGCGATACGCCATCGCCACCGGACGTGCCAGCCGCAACCCGGTGGCGGATCTGCGCGGCGCGCTGAAGCCAACGCCCGAACGCCACCTGCCGGCGGTGACCGATCCGGACGAGCTGGGGCCGCTGCTGCGCGCCATGGACGGCTACAAGGGCAGCCACGTCACGCGCTGCGCTCTCGTGCTGGCCCCCCTGCTATTCGTGCGCCCGGGTGAGCTGCGGCAGGCCGAGTGGTCAGAGTTCGATATCGAGGCCGCCAGGTGGAACATCCCCGCCGACAAGATGAAGATGCGCCAGCCCCACGTTGTCCCGCTCTCGCGCCAGGCGCTGATTGTCCTGGCGGACCTGCAGCGGCTCACCGGTGCCGGCCGCTACCTCTTCCCCAGCACCAGGACGAAGCTGCGCCCGATGTCGGACAACGCGGTGAACGCGGCGTTGCGCCGCATGGGCTACGAGGTGGGCACGGTGACCGGCCACGGCTTCCGCGCTACAGCCCGCACGATCCTCGACGAGATCCTGGGCTTCCGGCCGGACATCATTGAACACCAGCTCGCGCACGCGGTCCGTGACCCCAATGGCCGGGCCTACAACCGGACAACACACCTAGCTGAGCGCGTGCGCATGATGCAGCGATGGGCCGATTATCTGGATGAGCTGCGCGCTGCCTCAGCTGCAAGCTCAAACGCTTGAGCCAGCGGCCAGGCGACCGGCGCGGGTACAAGCGGGTTTCCTGGAACGGGAAGATAGAGGTCACCCTCTCCCGCTTGGTTGCGGCGCACACGCGCAAGGGCGTCCGTGCCTGCCGGGCCAACGCGTAAAATCTCCCATTCGTCGCGGATGATGCTCTCGCCTCTCACTGGGTTGTGCCAATTCATGTCGGGCGGGAGTTCTGGCAGCGTCACGCCCTCAGGAGCGATGACGCTCGGCTCGCTGAAGCGCTGCAGAGCGGCGCGATGTGAATATCGTGATGGCATGTCGACAGCTCCAGAGTGAGGCTCGCATCGTAGCGACGGCCGGCTCACCGGATGAGATTCGGATCTCCGACAAGCGGTAGTTGCAGTTGCGATCGCGTTTTCGTAGGCTGCACGGACTCACTGCCGCGTAGGCAGCTCAAAAAGCGTAAGAAGTTCAGAAGTAGCAATTGTGGCGCACTGCCGGACAGGCAGTTCCCTCACCTTCACGGCCGAAGAGGCCGCACAGAAATGGAGCATCTCATGACTGATTTCCGTACCCGCAAGGCTGACCGTATCGCAGCTCGGCTAGCGAACCCGCACGCCCGCTACCGATTCCAGGTCGTGTGCACCAGCTACTACTTGCCCGATGGTATCAGCAATGTGGTGGGCGTGTTCAACAGTCGGAAAGAAGCCGAGGAGTTCGCTTTCGAGCAGCAGGGGCCGATCGCAGGGAACACGAAGGCCTGGAAAGCGATGGAAAGCCGGTGCGGACGCCGGCTGCCGGGCGGGCTTCCCTTCTCGGCATCATTCCAAGTCGAACGGGTGGAGGCCTGAACATGTACACCGTGAAGCTCAACGGACAAGTCCTATGCCACACGGATTGGCCGCCGCGCGCCCAAGCGGCTTGGATCCGTGCGAGTCGCGACCGTGACAGCGCACAACGAGGTGGAGTCGCTGAGCTGTGGAAAGGCGACCGGCTGCTGACCAGGGTCCAGCCAGAAACTCTGGTAGGTCATCCGTGGCCGGACCGGGAGGTTCCCGAAAGCGATCTGCGCGATGTACTCAAGGTTTTGCTCTTGCTACTGCGGGATGACGGCTGGGACACACGTGAGATCGCTGATGCGATGACCGAGCGAGGGCTACCCACTACCCGCGCCCGGATCGATGCCCTGCGCGGCAGCACACAGGGCAAGCGGACCCAGGTAACTGCCCCCGAGCTGGTCACGCTGATCGATGCCGTGTTGAGCCACTACAAGCAGCAAAACGACGACGCTTAATTGAGCCGGCCAGGCGCTGCTCAGGCGCCACGCGGGTGAGCGGCCTGTGGCCCCGCGTCCGGCATGCGTAGGTTGCCATCGGCGTGGGCTTGCACATATCGGGCAGGGCCGCACGGAGGGGTCGGATTTTTCCTCACCCTGCTGCTGTGCGCCAGGCCTGCAAATGAACGTTTTTTCCTGGGCACGCGCGGCGCATGATGCTCTCGCGTCGAGACACTCTCGCGCCGCCGGCAGCGGCCGGTGTAGCCGATCAGGAGATCGTAATGCGTCCACTACTTGCCACCGCCGCCCTGGCGCTGTTTGTCGCCGCCCTTCCTTCTATCGCTGCTGGCCAGCCCCCGGCGATGTCCGGCCGCGGTACGGAGCTGCATAGCGAGGTCTCCGCCGTCGGCGAAAGCCTGGACGCTTTCGTGATTCGTATCGCGCCGCGCGCGCGAGCTGCTTCGGTGAGCGCCAGATCCGTCGTCTGCGGCGAGATCACCGGCACCGGTCCGTACGCCGTCAAGCTTAAGACCGACGGGAGGCAGGATTGGTGCGAGGTCCCGAAGACGACCGCGCCCTATCTGCTCGTCAACGGTATCGCCAAGGACGCGCGCGAGGATCACATCCCGGCGATCTACTACCGCCGGCCGGGCTACCTGATCACGCCGTGGTCCATCAAGTTCCAGGACCGCAGCGGTGTGCGCAAGATCGCCGAGGGTGGCCACTGAGTCACCCTGGCCACCGGGGTCACGCAGCCTGGGGTTCGGCGCTCGCCAGGCTGGCGGCGATCGCGCTGTTCGTTGCCGCCTCGATCAGGGCTTGCAGCTTCCAGCCGGGCAGCTCCTGCGTCGTGCCGGCGCCGGGATAGCGGATGGCGTATGTCGGCGCGATCAAGTCGGCGATCGGCGCCGCCAGCACACCCAGGGCCGCGCCGCGGTCCTCGACCTGGAATGTCACGGTGCCGGTGTCGTTGATCGGGTTCCAGATGATCGTGATCTGCTGCGCGAGCGGATCCGCATCCGGGTCCGGCGTCACCACGTTTGCATCGTACGCGGCGCGCGTGGCTGCCTTGATGCCGAGCAGCAGATGCACGCCGGGCTCGGTGACCGTCTCGCCAGCCACCTTCACGGCCGCGCCAGTCGCGGGTTCGACCTCCGTCGTGGCCGGCGCGGTGATGTCGTAGCTGCGGCCGATCAAGTCGCTGATCTGCACCGTGAGCACGCGCAGGAAGAAGCGCTCCAACGTCTGAGTCCAGCCATCGGGATGCGGCTTCGTGGTCATCTGCTCCAGGTGGAACTCGACCGGGCCATCGTTCGTGGCCGGGCTCCATCGGATCTCGATGCGGGGCGACACGATACGGGTCTGCGTGCCGAATATGGGGTTTTCGCTGATGAGCATGGTCAGTATCCAGTGACGTCGAGGATGGGAGCGCGCACCCAGGCCTGGCCGTAGTTGCCAGGGGGTGGCTGAGGAGAGTTATTCGCGCCGGTCTGTTGAAATTCGCCAGTGTTTATGGCGCTGATGCTTGCAACGTTGCCGTTGATGTTGACGACACCTCTTCTAAAGACCACGCTGACCAACCACTGCGGACCGCCGCCGACGACACCGCCTGCGACCATGATGATGTTGCCTGCCGATCCGGCAAGTGCCGCATACGTGCGGCCCGCTGGCAGCGTGATCGATCCGCCTTGATTTGCGTTTCCCTGCAGTAGCCCGCGCACCTTCATGTATTTGAGAGTCGCGTCGAAAACCACTTGATTGTTCGCCGGGTTACGCACGACGAAGTAGTTTCGCTGCCCAAAGTTGGGTTCATCGAACACATATGCCGTGAAGCCTCCGCCGGTTGTGAATCCGGTAAAAGTGAAGCTGCCTCCACTCTGCGATCTCTGCATCAACGCTGCATTGTTCTCTCCGAGGAACGCGAGCACAGGATTCGTACCGGAGACCGTCAAACTCCATGTCTTCAGAACACCCGAGCCAGAGGGTGTAATTGTCTGCTTCGATGCCAGCGCCAGATTCTTCCAATCTTCGGAGATCACGACACGATTGGGACCTGCGTTGATCCGGACGAATGCCATTAAAACCTCCCGTAGTACAACGTACCGCCAGCGCGGGGAGAGTTCGCCGAATCAGGCGAGCTCCAGTTGATCGTATTTCCGTTGTCGCTCAGGATCGGCAGCAGCGTGTTGCCTGCACTGCTGTCGGCGACAAACCAGTAATACAGCTGGTTGGCGCTGCCGGTGATCGGCACCGCCACCGAGCCGTTGGCCCCGCTGGCAATGCCAACCGCGCCCATGTGCTGGGTGAGCAGGTCAGAGTCTGGCTGATCGGTGACCTGCAGCAGCACGACGTTGGTGGCCGGATCGGTGACCCGCAGGAACGTCGTCATACCCCAGCTCCGATGGCCACCACCTGCACGCCGTTGGGCGCATAGCAGTAGATTTTGCCATTGACGATCTCACTACGGCCCTGCCCCCTATCCACATCGATGAAGCGTACCTTGTCGAATGCAAAGTCCAGGGTTGCCGTCTGGCCGTTGTTGACCGATCGTGCGCCCGCCACTCGTCCATTGACATCCAACACCAGCGTCCATGACGCCTGGTAGCTGGCAACGCCATTTTCGTTAACGGTCATTCGCGCCATCAGAGATTGTGTCGCGGATGCGTTCACAGAGTCGCTGACGGACTGGCGTGTGACCTTCGGCTGAGTAAATAGAGCGTAGTTGTCACCTTGATTGTTAATGAAACCACGCACTAGTCGGCCATTTGGGGGTACAACCACGCTCGACGAAGCTTTCGCCCAACTACCTACAACATTGACTGGCGGGGTAGTTAGCCATGCGACGTTGCTGCCCGACGCATCAACGACGTGCACACCAAACACTGCAACTGCAGCCGCGCTGTTGTAGACGTTGGCGGATAAATCAAGCACGTCCCCCGGAGTGACGTCGGTCCAAAAATTTTCGTATGACCCAACGTAAGGGGGTAGCACCAGCTTCGCTCCGCGATAAGTGGTTGAGTTTTGCTGGATACCTGCGTTCGCAGCTTCGGTGTATGCGGGACTGATCCAAGTACCCAACCCGGATTCAAACACTGTCGTCTTGATGAAATTTTCCCCGTTTCTAGCGGACGCGGAGACCTGCGTGATCGCCGTGCTATTCGCCGTGGTTTGATTGCCAACCTGCGTGACCCGTGTCTGCAGCGCCTGCAGCGCACTGGAATCAGCTTTTCCAGACAGAGTGGACTGCACCGTGCTGATCAGCTGCGACAGCGACGAGATGTTGTTTTCCGCCTGGGTCAGGCGCGTGTTCATCGCCTGAACCGCCGATGCATCCGCCTTGCCGGACAGACTGGACTGAACGCCCCTCACGTCCTGCGCGACGACCTGCAGCTCCTGCTCGATCTGCTGCACGTCGGTGGTGACCTGCTGCATCGCCACGCCGATCGCACCCACCGCCTCGGCCAGGCTCGCGTACTGCCCGATGTAGGACCAATACGCGGTATCGGTGATGGCAGTGCCCACCGGGACGTCCTGCTTGGCCACGTACAGCCCGCCGGCGTGCTTGACGATCGAGCCGGCCGGCCACGCCTGGTCTACCCACTCCGGCGCCTCCACCAATGCCTGCAGGTTGGCCAGTTCGTTGGCCTGCTCCAGCAGCTGTTGGGCCAATTCCTGATCGCGCGCCACCGCTTCCAGAAAGCCCTGGCGGATCTCTTCGGTGGTCTGATCGATGGCCTGCTGCATTTCCTCCTGCAGCTCACCCAGGTTCTTGCCCAGGGTCTTGGTGATGTACTTGGCCGCCACCGACAGCGTGCCATTGGTGTTGCGCGCGCGGATCGCGAAGACCCACGTGCCCGAGGCAGGAATGGGCGAGTCGAACGCTCCGGTGTGGTAGCCGCTGTCGCCGACCGGCGTCATGGCATCCCACGCGGGTACCGGAGCGCCCTGCTCCGGCGCCGCGGTGTAACGGATCTCTGCACCAGCCAGGTTTGCGGACTGGATGGTGTCGTTCCAGAAGCCCCAGGTATAGCGCCGGATGCCGCCGGAGATTTCCTCCACGTCGAACAGGTCGTAATTCACCGGCGGCGCGTCGGCGCCGATTGTCGTGTAGATCAGCGAGGCACCAACGCCCATCTGGCCCTCCGGGCCGAACGGGCGCACGTTGATCGTGTAGGTGCCGGCGCGCGGGATGCGCCACCGCGCGGTGCGGGTGCGCGTCTGCGCCACTTCCACCAGCTCGCCATTGCCGTCCGACGCCGAGGCGTACACCACAGCGTGATCGAAAGGGCCCGAGATGTCGAAAGTGGCAACCAGATCCGTCGCGGTGACATCGCCGGTAGTGACCTGGTCTTCGCTGATCGCAAGGTTGCTGACGATCGGGCGTGTGGCCAACGACGAGCCGCTCTCCGGCGGGATGTACTGGCCGGTCTTGACGTAGGCCCAGAACTCCGGCGACTCCGGCACCACACTGATGCTGGCGCCTTTCAGATCGCTCTCCGGCTCGATCGCCACGACGCGCACACGCAGTCCCGGCGTGGACTTGAAGTCGTAGATCCACACTGTGTCATGCGCCGGGTTGTCCTGCCAGCCGCCCTGCACCATCGCGTCCGCATAGCCCTCGCCCGGCAGCGGCGCATCGTCCGGCCATTCCTCGACCAGCTGGATGGTGTCGGTCGCCTCCGTGAAGCTGCGCACGCGGAACGTGCGGTAGACCGCTTCGCCCGGGATGCGCAGACCGATGAAGGCACTGCGCGCATCCGGCGGCGGCACCGGCTCGTCCAGCGTCAGCGTGATCGTGCCCAGCAGCGGGCTACGCTCAGCCGCGACGATGCGGCCGCCGAAGCCCCACTGCGTGAGATCATGGGAGATCGACAGCATCGACATGCGGCGATATGACAGGTACTGCAGGTCCTGGGCGAAGCCGATGTCCTTGTACTGGAACAGGCTCTGCGCAAGGTGGTAGCGCGCCATTTCGGCCGCATGCGCTTCGCGGCCAATGCCCTCACCGGTCAGACGCGCTGGGCTGAGCATCGTTTCAACGCCTGGCGCCGGCACGCGCAGAGTTTCGACCTTCTTGGTCGTGCTGTCGAAATAGCTGTACTCGATGCCGTCGGCAGCGCTGGCCAACGTGTAGTCCACACTGAAACTGCCTTTCTTCATCTCCGCCATGTTGACCACGCCAGAGAGCGGCTGCTCATCGGCGGCCCACACCACAGAAAGTCGACCGCCGGCCCAGGTAACCTGCCCCATGCCGGCCAGCGCGATCGCCTGCAGCACCTCGTCGTGGTTGCGCTCTTCGGTCAGCCAGTAGTCGTAGGTGTAGCCGTTTGCCTCGCAGTGGCCCATGAAGCCCTGCAGCGACTCAATGTCGATCTCCTCGTCACTCTTGCCCATTCCGGCGATGAGCCTGCCGTTCTGGTCGTAATAGCCGCGGGCGTACTTAAGGATGTGGGCGCCGTTGTTGCTGGTCTCTTCGTTGACCCAGGAGCCGTTGCGCCACACCGGGATCGGCGCAGCGATGTGCTCGGCCACCAACTCATCGGGTTGGCCATTGAGCTGGCCGGTGCCCTTCATCAGGATGCCGCTGCGCGCAAGGCCGGCGTACGTCGCGGTATCGGCCTGCACGCTGCCCATCGTCGACCACTGGAAGTCGTTGCGCTGGGTGTTGTCGCCACTGTAGTTGCCCAGGCCGAGGATGCGCACGCGCACGTCGTACTGGCCCTTGGCCACGTCCGCCGACAGCGTCGCGCGCTTGCTGACGTCCAGCTTGTCGCCGGTATACGTCTGCGTGGCCAGGGTGGCCCAGATGCCGGTGCCGGCCGGCGCATACTGCACCTGCACAGTTTCGGAGACGTTGTAGGCCTTACCCGAGGTGCCCACGCCGCCAAGGACGTATTCCAGGTTGATCTGGATGCGCACGGTGTCGGAGCTGGTGGTGCGGGTGACGAAATCGGCCGTATCCGGCAGCTCGCCCCCATCGGTGGTGTCTACGTTGCTGTAAAGCGGGATGGTTTCATCCGGCATCTGGCTATAGCCGGAGTGGTAGACGCTCACGCCCTCGTAGCTGGACAGCGGTGTGCCGGCATTGGTGAACACGCCCACGCGGCCCACGCCGATGCCCGGCGTGAGCACCATGCCGATGTACTGGTTATCGCCCTCGTAGAACGTGTAGGGCTTGCTGGCGAAGTCGGGGGCGATTGGCATGCGACCAAACAGCAGGCCCACCGGTTCATACGGGCGCAGGCGGTTCCGCGGCGCTGCCAGGCTGTAAACCGTGCCGGCGGTACTCGGGCCGGTCGGACTCTCGACCTTCGGCCCCAGCACCTTGTTGATCACCAACGAGCCGGCCACAAACACTGCTGATGCGAAGATTGCGCCGGCAGTCCCACCACCAAACGCAGCAGCAGCGGCACCGCCAGCACCGGCAATACCAAAGGTGAAGTAGGTCAGCGCGATCATCGCCACGATGTACAGCGCGTTCCTGCCAACTGCGCCGCGTACCTCGATGACCTGGCCATCCTTCGGATAGACGTAGGCCCACAGATGCCGCGGAACGACGCGCCCACCGATCGACACCGACCAGTCGCCCTGATCCAGGTCGATCACGTGCCGATGCAGGAACTCGCACAGGCGCTCGCCCGGCTGGAGGTCCATCGCAATATGGCGCTGCCCTTCCAGGGTGACCGGGTGCGGCGTCAGCACCAGCTGGCCGTTGCTCGCAGGCGTGGTCATCAGACCCATGTGTAATACCCCTCAATGCGTGCGCCGTAATCCGGCAGCTCGCGCGCCCGGTGCAGCCAGCTGCTGCCGAGCGCGCTGGTTGTGTGAAGCACCCAGCCCTCGTGGGCTAGGTAGAAGAAGATGCCCACGTGTCCGGGCCGGCTCTGGCCCTTGTCGAACATCAGCACCAGGTCGCCGTCGACCGGCTTATCGGTGGGCACGGCGTAAGCCCGGGACAGCTCGCCCAGGGCTTGCTGGCCAGCAGCACCGCGCGGGCGCCGCGCCGGCATCTGCACCACCCGGCCGAACAGCTCCCGCTGCACCTGCACCACCAGGTCTGCGCAGTCGTAGCTGTCAGCGTCGTACGGGATGTTGAGGAAACGCTCCACCTCGCTGACGCGCATCAGAAAATCCCCGGCATCGTGTGTGGATTGGCGCGGAGCTTCACTGCCTGTTGGCGCATGATGAAATCCACGCCGATCTGCGCGGTGATCAGCGGACCGGCGGCGCGCACTTGGGTCAGCGGCAGATAGAACCGCCGCGCGATGACGTCAGGCTGCGTGCGATCGGTGATCAGGTAGCGGCACATCACCATCTCGTTCGGCTGCATGCGCTCGAGGTCTTCGGTAATGCCGCGCCCCACGTTGTCCACTTCGAGCTGTGCGCGTGGCGTTTGGCCGGCCTGGTCAGCTGGCGGCGTGAAGCGAAACGGATAACCGACATAGGTGTTGCCGTTGCTCACCCAATCCTGCGTGTCGTTGACGATGCGCAGCACCGCGCCGAACGAGGGCGCGGTCATCTCCAGCAGCTCTAGCGGCCCATCCATATCCGTCACGCGCTGACGGCGTTCAAGAAAATTACTCATCGGCGAAACTCCAGAACAGCCTGCCTGGTGCCCTGCGTAAACTCTGCGTTAGCGGCCTGCAGGCGGCCAACGGCACCACCCTTGAAGCGCGCCGAGACCAGCTTGCGCGTGCGCGGGTGCACCATGTCGAAGTAGCCCACGCGGCCGATTTCGTCGAAGTAAAAGTCGTCGAACGCGACCATCGATTCGGCCGTCAGGAACACCATGGTGATTGGCAACTCGACCATCACGCGCGTGTTGATGATCGCCTGCTTGGCCGGCCCGCGTTCCATCTCGGTGCGCTGCACGGACGGTTCTGGTTCCTCGCCAAGATCGCCTGCCAACAGTCGAATATTTGGGGGGAAGCTGGCCACTAGGCACCCTCCCCCGTTGAAAGTTTAAAGGCCATACTCAGTCCTTCAATCATTGATTAGGTGAGGCGGGACAGGCGATCAGCGCCTATCCCGGACGTCTAGACGCCCCTTGATCCCCGCATAGGTGGCGCCAGTTCCGGCAGCGATTCGACCTCCAATCGCCTTGTCGACGGCACCGATCAACATCTCGACATCCACTCCGCCTCGATCGTTGCGCGTCGCAGTCGCAGTCGTCCCCGCCGGCGCGTTGATGACCTTGACGTTGACCTCCACCCCTCCACCCGAACCCGAGCCGCCCGACGCCATCGGCGCTGCCGGCACCACCTGGCCGCGATTCCCTGGAATCAGGTAGCTGCGGCCTCCCTGCTGGAACAGCTCCGGATCGCCGCCTTCGCCCACCTCGTACAGCGAGCCCGGCGCAACCGGACCACCATTCGCGCGGCCGCCGCCGAAGCTCATCCAGCCACCACCGGCAAACGACCCGGCATTGCTGCCGAAGTTGAGGTTGCTGCCCGCGCCTGCGGCGGTACCGGTCCACGATCCACCTGCACCGCCGCCCGTCAGCCCGCCCATAACGGAGCCGAGCAGACCGACCGCAGCCTGCTTTGCGGCATAGCGCGCGAGGTCGGCAATCATCGAGTCCACCAGGCTGCTGAAGGAGAGCTTTCCGGTCTGTGCAAGCTGCACAAACTGGTCCTCCCAAGAACTCAGACTGTTGGACAGGAACGAGCCCGCTTGCTCCGATGCATTGGCTGCGGCGAAGGCGTAGTCCTTCCAAACGAGGTCGACGCCGGAACGCCAGTCGCCAAGCATCGCCATGCGACGATCTTGGAACGCCTGCTCCCGCTGCAGTTCCTGGTCGCGGTAGGCCTGGGCGCGGGCCGCCAGCACATCCCACGACTCCTTGTCGGTAGCCACATCGCGGCTGCCCAGCCGCTTCAGCTCTTCCTGGTACTCGCGCATGATGTCCAGCTCGCGGCGCATGCGCTCGGCGCCATCGGTGCCGAACTGGTACTGCAGCAGGTCCACTTCATTGGCGCGCGTCCGGTTGGCGGATGCCTGGTCCAGGATCGCCTTCTGTCGCGCCAGAGCTTCGGCGGCCAGCGTCTCCTTCGTGTAGGCAACTGCCCGGGCATCGCTCTGCTGAAGCAACGGGATGGAAGCCTTCAGCTCAGCGCGATGCGATTGCGTGAGCGACTTCGACCCATCATCGAGCAGCTGCTGGGCTTGGATCTCCAGACGCCGGCTCTGCGTTACCTTCTCACCAGTACTGACTAGTTCTTGGTTCGCGGTGATCTGGCGCTCAATGCTGGCGAGCAGGCTCTCTGCCGCGCTATCGCTGGTCTTTTCCTTTGGTTTGCGCCGCGCATCGATATCCGCCTGCTGCTTCTTGTAGGCGGTGATGGTTGCCTCGATGGCCGCCTCGCTTTGGCCCGACGCCAATCCGTCCTTACGGATTTCGGCAATCTCCAGCTCGGCGCGCTTCTGTTTGTCGTACATCGCCAGGCGCTGCTCCCACTGCGCCGATGCAGTGCGTTGGCGATCCATTTCGGCAACGTCAGCTGGGCTATCGATGCCCGACCAGCGCACGGTGACCTCGCTCTGGCGAAGCTTCAGGAGCTGGGCTTCCATCTTGTCGATGTCGGCCTGGGTCTTGGACGACAAGCCGCTGGCTACCGAATCACGCGTGTAGGCGATTTGCTGCTGCAGTGCCGCGATCTGATCTGCAACGGTGTCGCCGCGACCGATATTGCGCCAGATGTCCCAAACCTCCGACATCTCCTTTTTCACGTCACGCCAAGCAGCGCCGATCCAGTTGACGTTCTCTACGAGAGCAGGAGCGCGTTGATCGATAGAACCGGCATAGGCTTCCATCAGTACCGCAGTCGCCTGGGCAGCTTCACCCTGTTCCTCAAACGCTACGATGCTCCGGTACTGCTCTTCGGTTAGGAAGTGGAAGCTCCTGTTGAGCGCTCCTGCCGCCTCGACGGGACCATCCGCGATGCTGACGAACTGCTTGATGGTGGCGTCGATCGACTGCCCCGTGGCAATCCGCATCTGCTCCGCAGCGCGCCCTACCAGCTCGATCTGCTCGGCGGTGAATCGACCGCTTGCAGCGACCTGCGCGAGCGCATTGCTCGTGCTGCTGGTGGTTGATCCCGCGATCTTGCTCATCGCCTGTGCCATGTCGGCGAGCTGGCTGGCGGTGAGGCCGGCGGAATTGCCGGTCAGGATGATTGCTTCCTCGAACGCGTGAGCTTCCTCGCTGCCCTGATACCAGGCGAGGGCCAGAGCACCTCCGGCGGTGGCGCCCAGCGTCAGGGGATTGATGAGACCCGTCAGGCCCAACGCCAGCGCCTTGCTCGCAGGCACGATGCCGCCGAAGCTGTCCTTCAACTGGCCGCCCTGCTGGATGGCCACCATGAATGCCGATTGCCCGCTGGCCAGCCCGGTCACGATGTCGGTGATCTGAGCCGGCAGCATGCGCATCGCGGCCGCGTACTGGCCGGCCGAGATTGCGCCGCTGTCTACCGCATTGGCCAAGGCCGCAGTCTTCACTGCGGCCTTCTCCTGCTGCTGCGTGAAAGTCTCAACCGACTTCGACGCGGAGGTGGTCGCGGTGACCGATGCAGCGCTAGCAGTGCCAGCAGACCTCGCCGAGCGCTCGATCGTGCGTGCGGCGGCCTGATAGCTGCGCTCGAGCCTTTCGGCGGCGCCGCCGGCTTTGACGGCGGCAGCTGCATTCTGGTCCAGCGCCTTTGTGCTCTCGACCAGGCCACTTGAATCGACCCGAAAGCCAAGTTCGGCGATATCCATCAATCAGCTCCAGGTATTGCCCGATTCGGGCGGCCGTTCACGGGCCGCGGCTTGTTCTTCGCGCACGGCGCGCAGGTAGGCGTCGTCCATCGCCATGAGCATTGCCACCTCCTGCGGCAGGACATCGCAGGCGGCCAGCTCTTGCCACGCACGCAGCTCGGCATAGGACAGTGCCTCAGGGCCGCTGCGGCGCCGGCCAGAGAGCATCCAGAACCAATCCCAGACGTGGGCCGCCTCTTCCGGCATATCCACGTCCGGCGCTGGCTCATCGAAGCGCGCATTGCGCGCGCGCCGTGTCTCGCCCTTCGCGTCCGGCATGTCGTACCGAACGGTCAGATACGTGGCGTCAGCGAGCCGGACCTTCAGCGCTGCGAAAAAACTCGGCGCGCTCTCCCAGAGCGATGTCGATCTGGTCGCCGATCCACGGCAGTTCCTTCAGCACCTTGCGCACGGATTCGTCGGTGAGCGGCGGCTTGGCACCGTGGAAGGTCAGGTCGCCCAGCCACTCCCAGCCGCCCACAGAGGCGACGAGCATGTCGGTGCGGCCCTGCTCCATCTTGGCGGCGGTGACCTTGCCCTTGCCCTGCAGGCGGTCGTCCAGCGCCTTGCGGCTGGCCTCGCGCACCTTCGGGTGGGTGTCGGGCAGCAGCGTGATGCGCAGGCCCACAGGAACCTCGGTGGCGGGGTGCTTGATGTCGATGGCGCGTTCGGCGGCCACGATGGTTGTCAATTCGGTCATGGGTGATCCTTTGCGATCGATCCGGGAGGTGAAGCAGGGGAAGCCGGCCGGATCAGGTCCGGCTTATCGGGCGGCCGCCCTATCCCCTGCTGTTCGGTTACGGGGTGACCGGAGCCGGCACTTCGATCGGCACCTGGTTCAGAGCCAGCGAGTAGACGTGCAGCACGAAGTCCTCGTTACGGCCGCCTGGCGTGCGGGGGCCAGTGACCAGGCCGCGCAGGTATTCGATTTCGCCGGACGGACGCTCGACCTTCAGCGCATAGGCGCTGGTGACGGTCGGCTGGCCAGCAGCACGCATTGCGATCTGGCCGGGGTCGGCGAGGTCGCGCGCCATCTCCACCTCGGGATCGCCGGCATTCGAGATGCCCTTGCCCTTCAGCGATACCGCCGTGTCCCAGGTGTCGTAGGTGACGATGTTGGTGGTCAAGCCGCGCTCACCGACGCTGCCGACCTTCTTCACCTGGACGAAGGTCAGCGCTTCGAACTGGGTCTTGGTCAGGTCGCTGTTCTGCGGAGTGGCGCAGATGTAGAGCTTCGATCCGCTGTTGGTTTGTGCCTCAGCCATTGCTGATATCTCCTCGCGTTGGGCATAAAAAAACCCGCCACGGGGCGGGGGTCTTGGGGTGTTGAATGGGTTCGGTGTATCAGGCCGCGAACAGCTGCGGCACCACCTTGGATTCCAGGGCTAGGCGCCGCGCCCGCAGATCAGGCAAAGCACGGCGGCGCTCCAGCATGGCCCGCGAGCCCGCCGATGCCTTTGCCTTCGACTCGCGGTCGTCTGCGTCGACCTTCTGCAGCTGCTGCCAGTAGCTCAGCGCGTGTGCCGCGCCGTTGCGCCGACAGTCGCCGAAGGCTTGAACCAGCGCCACTTTGAGATCGAGCACGCGCGTTGTGTTTCGGCTGAGTGCCAGCAGCAGATAGCACTGATCCTCATTGATCAGCGCATAGCTCTGCGGACGGCCGGCAGCAGAAGCTCCAGCAGGTTTCGCGATTTCAAATCGCAGTAGTCCGAACTGCCTGAACCTCTCGGCGTAACGCGTGATCAGACGGAATGCACTGCGGTGATCTACACCCAGATGCTCAGAAATCTCACGGCTGTCCACGCGCGGTTCGCCGGCCACCACGGCCAGCTGGATGATGTTGTGCATGTGCATGCTCCGATGCGTCTCCAGAGAAGGCGCACGGCAAGGCGGATGGAGACAGTCCACCGTTCGGGAGCGACCCTATGCCGTGCTATTGAACGGCGTCAGCGGAAGCCGCGCCACATGATGGTCACCGGATGCATGTGCCGCTCCGGGTCTTGGATGATGGTTGAGATCCAGGGCATGCGGTACACGCGCATGCCGGCGAAGGTCGTGCCCTTGGCGAAGGCGGTGATGATCCGATCGGTTATGCGCGTGCCCACCATGATCCCGTTGCCGGGGCGGTAGCACGCCGACAGCTGGCCGAAGCCCTGCAGCAGCGACGGGCCATCGTCGGCCATGCCGTAGTTCTGCGTTTCGTTGGGGAACCACTGCAGCTCCAGCCATGCGCCATCCGCCGGCGGAGTGAATGCCAGGCCCGGGTAGGAGCACGGCAGGCCCTGCGCTGCGGCGAAGGCGCCGACCAGGCTTGCGAAGGCGTCGTAGATATCGGTGCTGCTCATGGGATGCGCGCCTTCACCTTCGCGGTGACCTCGTTGACGATGAAGTCCCAGTTCTGCGCGGCGGCGCGCATGAAACCGTTGCCCGCCTGTTCGTACTGCCGGCCCAGGCTGTCCTTGCCGCTGAACCCGTGCTCCATGCGCAGCGCGTACGCAGCGGTCCAGCCGGCCCACACCGACTCGCCCAGCTGCAGCGTAGCGAAGACCAGCGCAGGAGCGCCGCTCTCGGATGTGGCCGGCCCGTCTTTAGACGCGACCGCAGAGTTGCGCAGGAAGCCGGTATCGACCGGCATGCGCCCGCCTCTACCCTCGGGCGTGTTCGCCTGGTCCATCACCGCCTGCGCGGACTCGCGGAAGATCGCCGTCTGCCGCTGCTTCGCCTTCTCCGCGAAGGCCCGCACCTGCCCCCCGAACTTACTTGCCACGCAACACCTCCGCTGTCATGTCGATCCGGAACTGCTTCGTGCAGCGGCAGCCCGCGATTTCATCCGGGCCGGCGCCGAGGCTCGTATCGCCCGGGTAGTTCATCAGCGCGCCGCTCGGCGACTGGAATGGCTCTCCGAACATCCGCCGCTGCCCGTTCATGGCCTTGTGCGTGTGCCGCGTGCGGTTGTCCCCGGTGTCCGACCAGGTGCCGATGACGTTCTCGGCCGCCAGCGCACCCGATTCGATCTGCTGCCGGTAGGCCTCTTCCCGGCCGGCGTTCATGCTGCTGATCGATTCGGTGCTGGCGATCATCTCGCCGCGCAGCTGCAGCAGCCTGTCGGCATAGCGGCCGGCGATCTTGTCGATGTCCGCCTGCGACACCGGCTTGCCGGCGGCGATGGCGCGCTTGACGATGCCGTCCAGGCGCTTGTCCCGCCGCTGGCGGCCGAAGTACTTGGCCATCTCAGTTGGGTCGCCGCTGGCCAGCTGCTGCCGCATGTTGGTGACGAACTGCCCCTGCTGAGCGGTGAGCCCCACCACGCCGCCGCTGCGTCTGCCATTGGTGCCAACGCGTCCAACGATGTCCAGGGCGCTCTGCCGAGGGTTTTGCCCGGCGGTCATGCCATGCACCAGCACGTCGCGGATCAGCTCACGCTGGTCGTTGACGATGCCGGTGACCAGCTTGGACGATGCCTCACGCAGCCAACGCTCTGCTGCTGGGTTCCGCATGTCGAACTTCGGACGCAGCGCTGGCGATTGCACCGCTGTCCGCGGCCGGTAGTTACCGGTGATGATCGGATCCAGCGACAGGCGCAGCTTCGGCAGCTCAGAAATGCCCTGCTGCCCACCGGCGCTGTAGGCACTGCGCAGCGCCTCTGCCAGATCGGCGAAGCGCGGTTCATCCAGCCCCATGACCGTCAGCACGTCATCGACCCGCCCGGCCTGCAGCAGATCGGTGATGAGCTGGACGCCAACCTGGCTGGTCACCTCCCGGATGGCCCGCAGGAACGCGTCACGGATCGCCGGCTCCAGCCGCGTCGCCAGCTGGTCAAGTTGGCGGGCGGTTGCAGTGGCCATCAGCGTCTCGCATGGAATTCGTACATGAGCACCTGCCCACCAGGGGACAGAGGCTGCAGGTCAATAAAGGTAAACAGATCGTTACCCAGCACGATGCGGTCGCTCAGCGCGGGCACGATATCGGTGGCGGTGCTGATCAGGCCGAGCTTGTCGCCCTTGAGTACCAAGGTGGCATCGCGGTTGGTGAGGCTGTATTCCAGCTCCACCACCTGGCAGTCGTGCCGAGTGGCTGGGCCCGGTTGAGGGTTGTGTGGCGGTCCTGTCGGGGCACCTGCGCGCTGCAGCTGGGCGGCGAACCCGTAGCGGTCGATCAATCGCGTGGCCGTGGCCTGCAGCCGGTCGTAGAAGGCGCTCATACGACGAACACCGCAGGGCCGATGTATGGCATCCGCAGCAGTGGCGCCAGGATCTCGTCGATGGCCGGCACCAGCGGCCGGTTGGCTGGCTGCCCGCTAGCCCCACTATCAGTGTAGGTCACCTCGATCGGCCCCACCTTCTCCCGGGTCACTGCCTCGGATGCCACGAAGTCGGGGGACAGGCTTCCCGGCCTGGCCAGCTCCCGCAGTGCAGCCTCGTACGTTGCCCGCTCCACTTCGCTCGGCACCTCATCGACGGCGATCACGTTGCCGTCGTAATCGACGGCGCCGGTGCGGGGCCATTCGTGCTCTTGGCCCCGCCCGGCTGTCCGTGTGCCGGGGAACATCGACTCCCAGCGCCCCGACAGCTGCAGCACGCGGTAGCGTTGATCCAGATAGTCGGTGCCGCGCACCAGAGCACTCAGCCGATCGACCTCCGATGCAGCAGACCACGCGACGTTCCCACGCGATGCGTGGTACGCATCAGCGCCCTCGATGGTTCCATACATGGAGCTTTCCTCACGACGATGCGAACTGACCAAACAGCCTCTTCTCTGCAGCCGCGCGAGCCGCTGCAGCCTCTTCCCTGGTCCGAAAGGTGCCCAGGCCAATGACACGCTTGTTGTGCGCAATGCGCGCGAACCACTTGCCAGTCCGGGAGCGATGCACGCCCTTGAAGCCCGATGTATTGTCGAGCCTGACCTTCGAGTTCATGTTGTTCTCGGAGCGAGTGGCCAGCCGAAGGTTGCTCCAGCGGTTATCGCCGCGATCACGGTTCTCGTGGTCGACCTCGCGCCCCTCAGGAGGCCACGCGCCGCTCATCAGGAACCACGCCACCCTGTGCGCGCGGTAGGTGTGGCCGAATAGCTGCAGCATCCTGTAGCCATCGCGTGTCCACCCTGCCGCGTCGCCCGGATGGATCATCTTCCCGTGGCCTCGCGTCGTGACCTTCCAGGTGAACCGGCCGGTCTCAGCGTCGTAGCTCACCACGGACATCACGTCCGCGCGGGTAATGCTCCCACGTGGAATGAGGGGCAGCGCTTTGATCCGTTCGCGCAGCCCCATGATCACTCCTCGTTCTTTGCGGCCTTGGCCTTCTCGGCGTCGTCCAACGCGGCCTGCAGCTTGTCCACGCCCCAGCGCTTGTCGTGCTTGATGCCGCCGGCTTCCAGCTTGGCGATGAGCTCGACCTTCTTCTGATCGGCTGCGGTCTGTGCATCCACCACCGTCTGTGCGGCTGCAGCGGCTTCTGCCTTCAGCGTGTCGAGTGCGGTGCTGATGTTCGCCTCACGCTCCAGCTCCGGCAGCGAGTTCCAGCCTTCCAGGGACAAGGCCGAGGCCTTGAAGGCATGCTGCACGACGTCGTCGCGGGTGACGCTGTCGCCGCCCTCGATCAGCTCGATGGTGTCGGGCAGGTTGAAGGTGCCCAGCAGGAACGGCTCGGTGTCGTCCTTCGACTCACTCAGCACGTTGGCTGCCAGCCAGGCCGAAACCACAGCGTTCTTCTTGAGGGCGGGCCAGTTCGGTACCGTCGCCGGCGAGCCCGGGACCAGCGTGGTGCCGTCCGGCAGGGTCAGCGGCGAGGTGTGGTTGTTGCTGATTTGCATGTGGGTGCTCCGGTGTGGCCCCGCCGGTGACGCGCGGGGCCGTGGTGGATCAGATGCCGTCGACGTAGACGACCTGCTTGGGAAGGCGCACGTCCAAGCCGCCCAGACGCATCACGCCCGGCACGTCCCAGCGCAGCGGACCGCTCTGGAACACCGGCAGGAAGCGATGCGGCATCGGCATGTGCAGCTTCAGCACGTTGGGGTCGTAGCGGTACGCGATCATGCGCGCCACTCCGCCGGCGCCCGCCGTGTCCAAGCCGCGCAGGCCGCGCACCATCAGCTGCTGGCCGGTGGTCGCCGTGTAGACGTTGTTGGCCAGGAAGTACTGCAGGATGGTCATGTCGCTGTCGTTGCTCATCCGCTTGGTGGAGATGAGCAGGAACTTCGACCAGGGCAGCAGCAGGCGATCGGCGATCGCGGTGGTGTTGGTGCCGTTGAACACGTTGAGGATCGACGCATTCATGTCGGCCACGATCTGGTCCGGGGTAGCGGTACCGGCGGCCAGCAGGGTGCCCCATGCCCCGGTGGGAGCTGCAACCGGGATCACGACGGCGGCGTTGAACAGGCCGCTGAAGCCCTTGCTGCCATCGCCGTACAGAGCAACGCGGTCGACCATGTCCTCGGATGCACGGCGAGCTACCGCCGCATCCTCGGTCGGCAGGTTGATGCCGAGCAGCTGTGCGCGGCCGATCTCCTCCCAGCCATAGCCGTAGCCGATACCTGCGGTGTGCACACCGGTCTGGAACTGCGAGCGGTTGGTGCCGGCCTTCGGGATGTCGTCGGCGTTGCCGTTGATCCAGTCGGCCTTGCCGTACTGATCCTGCGAGTAGTAGGTCACCGAGGTAGCGAACTCGCTGCCCGAGGTGTCGACCGGGATCAGGTCGCGGTACTGGATGTCCGGGTAGACGGTGCGGTACACGCCCGGCTCGATGATGGTCGTTTGCGCGACCAGAAAGCCCAGGGTGACCTGGGCGTCCAACAGTGGGAATGCGCTCATGTAGCTCAGGCTCCTTAGCCGAGACGGACGACGGCCAACTGGCCTGCCGCGGTGGTGCTGGTGTCCCAGCGGGCGCCAGTGATGGCGGTATTGGAGGTGGCAACGTTGGTGAAGAGGCCGGCCGACGTGAGGTAAACCGCGTCACCGGCGGCAACCGCCACGGCAGCGACAACCCACACGTCGCCCTTGGTCATGACACGGGCCGATGCGCGCTGCGGGAACAGATCCAGGCCGGTGGCCGAGCGGTCCAGCAGAGTGATGCCGACGTACTTGAGGTTGGCGCCGCCGAACATGGTGATGCCCTTGGCCGCTGCGCCCTGCGCGACGGCCTTGCCGAAGCCGATGCCAGCGACGTCCTCGACATCGCGCGAGATGATCGTCGCCGGCAGCATGGTTGCCTGCGCACCGGCGGTGGCGATCGGCTGGGTATCCGGATAGTTGGTTTGCAAAGGCATGAATCAGCCCTCCTTCTGGTTGCGGGTGCGGTAATCCAGGCTCGCCACCGAGGCGGCCCAGCCGTTGTCCATCACCGGGGTGCCCTGATTGCCACCGCCGCTGCCGCCGCGACCGCCGCCATCTCGCAGGGCCTTCACGACTGGATCTGCCGTTACGCCATCGGCCAGGATGTCGAAGCGCGCCTCGATGTAGGCGTCGGTCTTGCCGGCAATGGCGGCGTCGCCGAGCTTGCCGACCACGGCAGCCTTGCGAACGTCCGCATCGCTCTTGCCGCGGTAGTCGGTGTCGTGGATTGCCTTGGCCGTGGCCAGCAGGTCGCCACGCGCCTGCACGCGCGCATCCAGGGCAGCGGCGTCCAGTACCTTGCCCTGCAGGTCGTCGATGGCGGCGTCGCGCTTGGCGATCTCCGCATCCTTCAGCGCCAGGGCTGTGGTGTGCTCGGTCGCCTGGCGCGCGGCAACTGCGCTGGAGTCGGAGAGCTGGCGCTGCAGCTTGTCGATGGCGATGGCGCTGGCGTCGGTGCACTCGACCGGCAGCCCATCGACCATGACGGTCCGGGTGTTGGTGTTGCTCATGGTGTTGTTCCTCGTTGGGTTGTCGGCGCGATCCTTTCCACCGGGGGCGCGCCCATCCCCGATGCGTAGCTGTGATCCGCCCCGGGCTCGATCGACCAGGGCGAGGTGGTTCATGCGCAGGTTGGTCTGCACTGCGTCGTAGGCCTGGCCATCGGGCGTCACGCCATCGCTGAACACGATCTCGGCCGTGTACCCCATCGACAGCTCGCGCTTACCCGACTCATAGGCCGCGATGGCTGCGGCATCCATCAGCACCAGAGGCACGCGAACGAACTCCCCATCGCGCACGACCTCCGCGCCGGTCTGCCCGGCGGAGACCGCCTTCCAGCTGCTGGCGTCAACCATCTGCGCGGGATGCTCTACGGTGAGCGGCCTGTAGGCGTAGCTGTGCATCGCGTCCTGCGCGAACACCTCTTCCGGCGGCCGGTACAGCCGCACGATGGGCATGTCAGGCCGGCCCAGTTCGCTGCCCAGGTAGTCCTGCACGCCGGTGCGCGCCACCTTTGCGTCGGCCACGAGGTAGCCATCCGCGGTGCGCCGTGGCTTCGACACCGAGACGCGATCTGTCAGGAACATGCGTGGCTCCAATGAAAAGGCCGCCTCGCCGGCGGCCGTGGTGGTTCGTGTGCTCTTACAGCGCGGCCATTTGCGCGCGGATGTCTGCGCCCATGAGGCTGTATGCCGCGGTGTTCGGGTGCGTCCCATCGGTCGTGGCGTAACCGGCGCTCCCGTTGACCAGCCACTTCAAGTCATCACTGCCACGGATCGAGGGCCAGTGCTGCACCGCGTCCACGCCGGTACCGACCTGCGACGTCAGCCACGAATTGAGTTGCGCCGGCACGCCGGTGCTGTCCCAGCCGCCAGCGCCGCCCGAATACGTCTGGCTTGCCTCCGTTGCCCAGCTGTCGGTCGAGGTGGTGCGCGGCAGCAGGTGCCCGGCCAAGATCTTCTGGATTCCGTTGTTGCGCAGGAGCGTATAGACCGCGCCCAGCCTTGACTGCATGGTGGCCAGCGTGGCGCCCGTGCCGTTGTTGCCCAGATCGTTGGTGCCGTACATCACCACGGCATGCGTTGCGTACTTGGCCAGGGTGGTGTAGCGCGCATCGGCAACCGGCAGCGTGCTGGCGCTCCCGTGCACGGCAAGATTCATGAAGGCGATCTGGCTCGCATCGGTGTCACCTGCATCGCGCGTGGCGCGCGACATCCAGCCCAGCCCAGCGATGCGCGACGTGCTGCCGGCGTCGCCGGTGCCCTGCGTGATCGAATCACCGATCGATACCCACACCTTCGCGGCGCTCGCGTGCCGGCCGATCAGCTTGGGCACGTAGCCGTTGCTGCGGCTGGTGACCGCAGTGCCGGTGGCGGTCCACTGGCCAGCGGCATAGACGTCGCTGCTGGTAGTGACCGTCGGATCGAACCATGCCACACGCGCGCCGGACTGCGAGACCGCGCGCGCCGAGCTATTGCACAGGAACGATGCGGATGCCGAGTCGAACATCACCAGCAGCTTCACATAGGCGATAGTGCCGCGCGCGAACGTCGAAAGGCTGAAGTCGCTCGGCACCAGTGCATCGCTGGTCACATCGTTCGCGCCATCGGCGAGCGTCACGCTCTGCTGCCCGCCGAAGGTGATCGGGCGGATCACGCCACCGATCTCCAGCGACGCGCCCTGGATTGGCAGCGTGTTGCCGGCGTTGATCATCTGGTTCGTGCTGTAGGCGAGCCTCCAGTTGTCCAGCAGGATCCGCAGCTCTGTCAGGTCGCCTGAGCCCAGCACGTAGGGCCACCGGATCTGCACGCCGCGCTTGCTCTGCGTCTCGCCGCCGTTGTGCACCACGTTGCCGGCTGACGCGTAGCGCAGCGCCTGAGCTGCCGGAGCGTCGTTGTCGGTGATCGTGCCGGTGGCACTGGTCGTTGCGCCCAGCGTGTAGCCCGAGCCGGCCACCAGCGACACTACGACGGTCTCGCTGCTCTCCACGGCAGTGTCGTCGATGGTGGTGATCGTGATCGGCGCGCTGACTTGCCCTGCCGGGATGGTGACGCTGTTGGGCGCGGTGTAGTCGGTGCCGCGAGTGGCAGTACCGGCGTAGCCCAGGCCAACAACCAAGTCTGCCGATGGCGCAGGTGAGGCAATGGCGACGAACGCCAGCGTCCCGCCCTCGGTCACCGTCGGCGAGCCACTAAGGGTGACAGAGGGCTGCACCGGAACTGGAGAGCCAGTCTCTTCCGCCTTGAAGAACTCCACCACCACCAGCGAACCAGCGGCACCCGCAGTCGCGTAGAAGGCACCGGGCAGACTCACACCAGCGAACACCACGGGCGCGCCGACAACCGCAGATGCCGGCGCCACGACCCACACCGCCCCGCATAGCGCGACGAGCGCCTCGTCGTATTGCTGATATCCGTTGGGGCCTGTCGCAGACCTGTCCAGCACCGTGAAGCCAACGAACCTTGCCGCTGTCCCGTTGGCCGTGATGCCCTTGCGCCCCAGCCCCTGGTAGACCGGAACCCCGAATGCAATGCCGCCTGCATCCTCCGCGTTGCGGTACGTGAGCGCGGCACGCCGCATGTCCACGAGCGCGCCGGGTAGACCCGGCTCCATCGTCGTCGGGTACTGACTCTGCAACGCCATCGGCGCGCTCTCCTATTGCAGTTGTAGGTGCGGGCTACGCGTCATCTTCCGATTCGCCTTGAGGTGCGCTGGCAGCAAGCTGAGCGGCCGCCAGCTCCTCTTCCGCCTGCTCCTCTTGCCAGCTGGGATTGGACGCCACGAAGTCGTCCATCTCCGATTCCAGGCCCGGGGCCACGCCGGCCTCAGTGAGCATGTTCACCGCCACCTTGGACAGCACCTCATCCGGCACCAGCTTGGTGTCAGCGATCGTCTTGATCGTGTCGGCCGTGGTCTTGCCGTTGGTGGCGCGCTCGGTGTCGCTGGTCTGCCACAGGCTTCGCCAGTTGTAGAAGACCTCGGGAGGGCGTGCGCCGAGGGCGGAGCGGATCAGGCATTCGTCCATGATTTGCATCGCCGGCGAGAGCACGAGCTCCTGGTTACTGCTGATGCGGTCGTAGTAGTTGCGCAGGTCGCTCTCGCCGGTGGAGTTCATCCCACCAGGCGATTGCCCGAGCAGGCGCGTCATCGGGATATCCGATGCGCCCGATGCCAACTGCATGAAAGCCATCAAGATGTCGTTGAGCCCCGCGAAGCTGGTCGACTTCTGGCTGTAGTCCTCCTCCGAGTCGAGCAACAACGCGCCATTGATGCCCTTGGCCATGGCCGCGAGCTGCAGTCGCTGCAACACCTGCTCCTCGTAGGCTGGATCGGCCAACATCGACATGAAGTTGGGGATCTTGATGACGTCGACCTTCGCCTCAAACACGAGGGAGGCGATGTTCCCGGCGGTGGCGTCTGCATCCTTGATCGCTCTGCTGATCGCCAGCAGCACAGAATCGCCCCACCCTGCTTCACCACCACCATCCACTTCCGGATCCGGCCGCGCCGCGCCGTGCAGGATGACCAGGCGCGACGGATGGATGTTGATCTGGCCAGACCGATCGGTCGTGAGGGTGTAGTAGGCCGGCAGGCCATAGCCCGGCGATTCCGGATCCCGATCCAACTCCCCCGCCTGCAGCACTCGCTTCGCCAGCACATTGACGTGGCGGATGCCGCCCTTCCCGATCGATTCCGGCTGCAACGCTTCGCCGGGGGCGGCGGAGCCGGTCCCCAGATACAGCGCCGCGCCGCCGTACAGACGCGCCCACGTCATCGCGGCCAGCATCTTCTGCTGCAGGCCGAGCCGCTTCTCCTCCGCCTCGATCGCTGTGATCTGTTCCTGGTCGGCGCTCCAGCCTCGCCACTTCCGGCAGCTGTCCATGGCCGGGATGTCGATCACCTTGCGCGCCAGCCAGGTGCCGCGGTACGCGTTCGACGCTTCGACATCGGACAGCAGCGGCAGGCCATAGACCGAGGCCGCCGCCTTGTCGCGAGCGGTCCCCAGGTTGGCCACGAGATTGACCAGCCCGTCTTTCAGTTGTGCGAGCTTGCCCATCAGAGTGCGTTTCCAAGGTTGTAGGTGCTGCCCGTGACCAGCTCAGCGAATGCGCCAGAGAGCGCGTCGACCTGGTCGTCGTGTTTGGCGTTGGGGAACTCGGCGATCTCGTCGAGGAAGGTGGCCACCCATGGGCCATTCACCAGCTTGATGTTCCCGGCCTCGGCCTGTGCCTCCACCGGTGTTGCGCGGACCTCCTTCGATCCGGACTCGATCGCGGCCTTGATGTCCCAGCCGGCCAGCAGCTTGATCTGGTGCGCGGCGTTGGACTTGCCGGCGGCGCCAGGATCCTGCGGGATGCGCACCTTGATCGTTCTGCCGTCCTGCCGCGCGGTGTTCGTCAGCATCCGCTCCACGCCAGCGGGCGACACCTGGTCGCGCACCACGTCGAGCACGTAGTAGATGCCGCCAGCCTCGCCCAGCAGCAGGCCGACCGTGTAGTCGGGATCGCTGCTGGTCTTCTCCTTCGGATCGGTGGCGGCGAAGTCCCAGCGCCGAACCTTGCGCGCGGTCGAGATGGCCGGCGCCGCTTCCACGACCTCGAACCAATCCCGCTTGAACGAGCCACCGTCGCGCGGTGTTGGCCGCTGCTGGTACTGGCCGGCATACGCGTAGGTGCCTTTGGCGCGCTTCAGCCGTTCGATCTCGGCGCGGGGGAAGCGCTCCGGAAAGAGCAGCTCGCCCTCCTGGGTGCGCGGATCCTCGAAGAACAGCTTGCCGTCGACGTAAGTGCGGCACGGACCGCCGGTCTTCTTGCCGTCCTTGTCCGTCCGCTCCTCCTCGAACTCCATCGGGAGGTTGAGGTGGACGAAGCCCAGGTCCAGCTCCATCGCCACCGCTGCAATGTCCTGCTGGTGCAGGCGCTGCATGATGATGACCATGGCCGACGACGTGATGTCATTGAGGCGGTCGGTGATGCCCTCGCGGAAGATGCGGACGGCGGTCTTGCGCTCGGCATCGCTCTCGGCTGTTTCGGTCGAGTGCGGATCGTCGACCTTGACCCGGTCGCCGCGTCCGCCCGTCATCGAGCTGAAGGGTCGGGCCTCACTGAAGCCGTTGCCGGTGTTCTCGAACTTGCCCTTGGCGTTCTGGTCGCCGCGCAGCTTCAGCGGCCACGCCGCTTGGTACTGGTCGCTCTCGATGAGGCGCCGCAGCTTCAGGTTGTCGCGCAGGACGTTTGGCTGGCTGTAGGAGGTGGCCAGCGTCTGCAGGTCGGCGCGGCCGCATGGACCCCACTCCCAGGCAGTCCAGAACACCAGCACCAGCGACTTCATCATGCCCGGCGGCACGGTGATCAGCAGGAACTGGATGCGACCCTCTGTGACCGCCTCCAGGTGCAGGCACATCGCCCGCAGTGCCCAGCCGATCTTGAGCGGCCGGGTCGGTTCAAGCACGTGCCAGTGCTCGCGAATGAATCCCTCCAGCGACTGCGACCTGGCGCGGATGATCTCGACGTTCTCCGCGATCCGCTGCCGCTCCCGCTCAGTCGACCGCCTCGCCTTCTCCGCCCGGATCTCCGCCAGCGTCGGCAAGCGGACCGAGGATCTGTTCAAGGCGGTCGAGGTCATTGTCCGTGAGCTTGGTCAGGTCGTAGGTGCCGATCAATCCAGTGTGGTGTCGCTTTTCCACCAGCAGGCCGGCCAGCTTGCTCTTGCCCATGGTGGCGGTGACGGCCGCGCTGGCCTGCTTTTCCCTCAGCGCCAGCCGGCGCGCCTGCTCGAGCTCCACCATCAGGCTGTCGACCGTCACCTCGGCTTTGGTGGCGACCCGCTTCTGCCCAGCACGCACCGCGGCAGCGATGGCCGGGAGTGTCAGAAGGCGCGAGCCCTGCTGCTTGGCCGTCTTCTCGCTGTAGCCGGTGCGGATCGCCGCCTGCGCGGCGTTCTGATCTTTCAGGTATTCAGCAACGAATCGCTGCTGCTTCGGTGTGAGCGCCCCACGGCGCCCGGGCTTGTTCTTGGCCATGGGTCACACGTGGTGAGGTTGATCGAGGGCAATTAGGAAATCCAGCCGGTGGATCCTTAAAAGCCAACCACCGAAAGTGGCCTGGCTGCGTTTCGGTACACCTATAGCACACAGGCACTCGCCTCTCTGCCCGCAGCCACAACCCACTCAGGAGCAACATGGCAACTATCGAATCGGTAATTCTTCAAGTGGCCGCCCAGGTCATTTCCCACCTTGTCGGGGCGCTGCTTCGCCGCTGGCAGAGACATCTGGACTGCCCCTGTCAGCAGCAACTACGGCTTGGCAGGCGCGGAGCTGGTCGTCGGCGTCGCGTCCGACTCGAACAACAGCGCCCGCAAACTCGTCTCGGCGCTCGGCGGCCGCATCACGTTCGGCGGCGCCGGCGGAAGCCTCGGTGAGGCGCTGGGTTTCACAGCTCGCCCAGCCGTCCCGCAGCCGGAGAGCACCACTGCGCAGGTCAGCCACAACAGCATCAGGGACGGCCTGGGCCGCCTGCCGGTCTTCTTCATGCTTGGCTCCAATATTGGCCAGTGCCTCGGCCTGTTGGTGTTCGGAGGATCGGGCGGCCTGCTCACTGGCCAGTGCGCCAAGGGCGGCCCCTGCCTTCTGCTCGCTCGCGGCACCCTCGGCGCGGTCGCCGCGCCAGGCCCAGCCGGCACCGAACATGGCGCCCGACCACACCAGCGCGGCGATGAGGGCGATCGCTATGCGGTTCATGGTCAGCGCACCTGCGCGTCGTTGCAGGACTGCTCGTGCGCCATCTGCTCCATCGTCATGCAGCGGACGCACGCAATACCACCTTGGCCGATCCACTGCAGATCATGGCTCGCCCGATTCCGCTCCTGCACGTCCTGCGCCGCCAGCTTGTCGCGCAGCCGGAAGCCCAGCAGCGGCCAGATCTTCGCGACCGCATTCTGGCGCGCAATCTTGCGGCCCAACTCGGCGTCGAAGTTCTCCGGGCTGGCGCAAGCCGACTCACCGGTGACGGTGAAGCCGTTACGCAGGCGCAACACGCAGAATGTCAGCAGTCGCAGCTCGCCATGCATGCCGGCCACGACAGCCTCCGGGTTGCTGTGCCCAGCAGCCTGCACGCCTTCCGCTGCGGTGAAGAAGTACTCGCCGCTGATCTCCGCCTCGATATCTGTCGGCGTTACGCGCGATGCGGTCAGGCCCTTCGCCTGGATTTCCTGTTCGATGCTGTTGTCGTCCATATCAAACCCTCGTGTTGGTGTAGGTGACCCAGATCCAGGCCAGCGCGGCCAGCAACACGCCGCAGAGCGCGGTGATCAGCCAGCCCGGCGGATCGTTCGGCGGCGGCAGGCCGCGGTCCCAGTTGTCGGCCATGTCAGCCCCCCGGACCACGTCGGGCCATCCCGAAGAAGTAGCCGATCACCATGCCGGTTGCGTTGTTCAGGCCGCCGACCAACATGCCGAAAGAATCCTTGTTCTCCTGCGGGATGGCGACCGCGACGAGCGCGGCCATGGCCATGCCCACCAGGAACAGGACGAAGACCGCGATTCCGACGCGCGCCGCGCCGATGTTTCGGGTTGCCCAGCTCATGCGCCACCCGCCGATGCCCCCATGACCAGCCGCATCACCAGCCGGCTGACGGCGCGTTTATCCCGCTCCGTCGCCGCCGTGAATGTCTCCCATCGGAATTCCTGGATCACCGCCCCGAATTCCACCCAGTCGCCCTTGCGGGCCGCCGCCCACAACTCGCTGCTACCGCGCACTGCCTCGGCACCGATGATGTCGGCGATGGCGATGATGTAAGGCAGCGAGGGGCGCATCTCCGGGTGGACGCTCAGCAGCTCGAAGACCCTACCGCGCAGCAGGTGCTGCGCCTGCATGAGGTCTTCGGTCAGCTCCATGGTGGCGACCTGCTCGCTCTGGTCGCGGAACTCGATAGCCCGGCCGTAGCCGAGGCGCATCACATTGCGGCCGTCGCGGCGCGGCCGCTGCGTCAGCCCCCACACCTCTTTCAGTAGTGCCACGGCCTCATCCAGCGATTCGCGCTCGGCCTGCAGCAGGCCTGCGTCGTCCAGATCGGGCATCGTCATGCGCTCCCAACCTTCCCGCCGGCTCGCGCGTAAGCGGCCAGCAGGTTGTCCATCTTGTGCTCGTGCTGGCCGTAGCCGGCGCCAGGGAAGCTAGCCCAGATGTTCGAAACCCGCGCTATGGCCTCGGTGATCTTGCCGGCCTGGATCAGCGGCAGCGCACGGCGCTCCCGAATCTGCTGCAGCGCGATCTTGTCCTGGCTCAGCGGTGAAAAGTCCGGCAGACCCAGCGTCTTGCGGTACGCATCGTAGTAGCGGCGCAGCAGCTGGTACCGGCCGGCGGCAGTGGACGCGATGCCCAGCCTCGGCAGGTTCACAAGCACGCGCGGGTGATCGGCGTAGCCCTGGAACAGCCCCCCGCCCACCAGCACGTCGTAGCCGCGGTCCTTGGTGGGCTGCCGCCCGTTATCGGTACCCTCCGACCACGCGATCATTGATAGGAAAGCGCATACATTTGTGCCGCCAGCTGCCGCCGGCGTGATTTGAGGGGCGCTGGTCATACTATCGAACTCCATTGTTCACCCCGCTTCACCCTGTAGAACTGCGAGCGGGACACCCCAAAAAGGGTTGCTACTGACTTTTGGCCAAGCCGACCGGTGCGAATGTCCCGAACTGCGCTCTCTGTCAGGACCGCCCTGTGATTTTTTGCACCGGCAAGCGAGGGGAGTGGCTTGCCACGCTTTGCCTCGCTCAGACGCTTCTTGGTCGCTTCAGAAACCACTCGGCCACGAGACGCCTTCGACAGCTTCGCCCGGGTCGCTGAGCTGGGCCGAGAACCGCGGCGCGCAGCGCTGAGCTTCTGACGCTGCTCCTTGGAAATGCATTTCCCCCGATGAGCAATACCAATCCGAAGTCGCTCTGCCTCGCTATGTTTGTGACCGCTCCAGCCAAGCCCACCATCAGTTAGGTTAGAAAGCGGCCCCCTTTCTCGGTGATAGGCGATCCACCATTTTTCGCGCGCCTGCCAATCAGAAGTCGGCGCGAGCAGCTCAAGTACGCGAGCTGCCGGCCTCAACCCCTCTCCTCTCAGGTCGTTGATGCGAGCACATACAGGCCGATCTGGGCAGCGCTTTGCAGCAGCAAGGTGATTTGAAAGCCTCTTCTCTAGCGTCTGCGTTGTCCGGCCCACATAGAAGACATGGCCGGACACCGGATCAATCAGCGCATAGATCACGCCACCAGCTTGCTCGGGCGTGATGACCGCCATGTGCTATCTCCAGGTGAATAGTTGGCCGGTTACGGCTCCGGCAGCTGCCTTACACAGCCGATTCCCGGGCGTCTCGCGACGATGCCGGCAGGCCGCGACCGGGAACTCCCAGTCCGCTACGGCTTGAAATGGTGGGGCGACGTGGAGTCGAACCACGCGAGTCTCAGACGCCGGATTTACAGTCCGGCCCAGCGCCCATCTGGCAACTCGCCCCGGTTGTAGATGCCCGTCCCGCGCTCCAGCGGGTCGCATTGCTTGATCTGGCGAGGGGATCTGGCGAACTGGCGCGGGCCACCGGCAGGTTCCGGTGCTTGCCCCAGATCAGCCCCCGTTTGGCTGATCCGGACCCGCAGAAACGCAAAAACCCGGCGCTTGGCCGGGTTTGAGAGGGAGTTATTGACAGTGCCGATATCTTTCATTTATGTGCCGCCGCTGTCAAGCGGCAAGCTGCTGCGCTCCCCTCATCCATACGACACCGGCATCCAGCTCGTGCCGGTACTGGCGCGCTGTCAGAGCGGGCTTCCCTCCCATTGGCATGGCTGGCAAGGCCACACCTATGCGCTTTGCCATCTCCCGTTCGAACTCGGCGCAGGCCATCCTGGCCTTGATTGCCTGACTCGCGGCAACCGTGAATTCCACTCGGACCACGATCGAACGCAGCAGGAATTGCCGGCTCATTGATGCCAGCGCCCGGTCGATCCAGCGCAGGTCGTCGGGGATGCCGATGTCGATGGCAATCTCCGGATTGTCGTGCGGCCGGTCGGCATCGTTCCGAGCGCGCACCGGATCGACTGCCCAGGCCGGCACCTCGCGGATGCCGGCCAGCCCAGCTTGCTCGGCCATAAATCGCCGCCGCTGCCGGCCATCGCGATCGACCAGCTCGCAGAAGGCCTGTTCCACCGTCTTCGGCGCGTAGTCCCTGGCGTTTTCCAGCACGTGCCGGCTGCGGTCGGCGCGGCTGAGGGTGTAGCGGTTTGCGTGGGCATATCCCCACCGGCGCAGCTCAGCGAGCAGCGGATCTTCATTACGCCGCATGGCGAAATTCCTCCAACGTTTCATCATCCAGCCGGAACTGCGGCAGCCTGCCGTCGTCCTGGCACATCCCCATCTGCCGGCTCTCGTTGCCCTGGCAGTGCACGATCCCCAGCGTCCGATCGCGGCAGCTGCAGAACGCGCACAGCCCGCGCTTGCGCACTGCCGCCGCGTACCGCTTCCGCAGCAGCTTCTCGTAGTAGGCCTCAGGCCGGCTCAGGTTCGTCGGGTTGAGCGTCATGCAGCGAGGGCTCCAGGCTGGTTCTTCTGCTCGTGCCACAGGGCCAGCAGCAGAGCTTCGGCGCGGCCGTCATCCTTCTTGCGCTGCAGCTGCGGCGCGGCGGACGGGAAGCGGCGGATGGCCAGCTGCCGCGATGCGTCCTTGTCCTGACCGATCAGCCCGAAATGGCGCTTCCAGCTCTGCGGCTCGGCCAGGCTGAAGGGGATGCCCATCACCTCGAGCACCGCCTTCGCCTTGGCGTAGCTCTCGCCGAAGTTCATCGACGACTGCGCGCCCGCCTGCCGGCCGTCCTTCGGCGGCATCGCCCGCACCCGCTCAACACATCCGGCGAACACCGCGCCGGGGTGCTGGCTGCGGACCTCGCGGATGAAGACCGCGATCGCACGCGCATCGACTTCCTGCTTTTTGCCGACCCTCATTGCCGGCATGTCCAGGATCGGGCCAGCCTCGCCGTCGATCAGTGTGGCAACGGCGCCGGTCATGCCGGGGTCAATTCCGAACACTACGCGAAAGGTCATGCCGCCACCTGCAACTGGAGCTGCGCGCGCCTATCCAGCAGGTCGTCGCGCAACTCTGCGTGCGTGATCCGATGGTTGTAGGTGCCGAGCAAGGTCCGCACCGGCAAGGCGTTTCGCACGCAGTCGGCGCGCCTAGTTTCCACATTGCCATCCAAGCCCACATGCACCCTATGGTTCACCTTCACGGCCATCAGCTTCTTCATGACGGCGCGGGTCACTTCGTTGATCTCGTCGGTGAGCAAGTTCATGCCCGCTTCTCCAGTTCGGCTAGCAGCGCGTCCGCCAGCTCCACTGATGCGCGCGCGACCCAGTGGATAACTTGCATATCATGCATCGCGGCGTATCGCGACACGCGTTCGTAGCCATCCTGGTGATAGGCGCATCCGATGATCCCTTGCATCGCCGCCTTCGCGAACTCTTCGCGCTTGGTCAGACTCTCCACGCGCTGATCGCCGTTCGAGATCAGCTTCGCTGATTGCTGGATGCTCATGCCGCCTGCCTCCTGCTCTCTTCTTCTGCATCCCAGCCTTCCTGGCATGCATCGCGCAGCAACTCGCCGTCCCTGCCAGCGCCGTACTGAGGTAACTGGTCTCGCTTCTTGCCCGCCTGGCGCGCCCGCCGGCCTGTGTCCACGGCCCTTTCGTATTCGATCTGATTCATGCCGCCCTCGTGATGTTGAGTAGTTGGTCCTGGTAGGTCTGCCAGGCTTCAGTCCCGCGGCCGCCCAGGACATCGAACGTCCAGATGCGGAACTCGCGGGCGTGGTGCTTGAAACTGGGTCCGAAGACCTCGCGCATGCGGTCGCGGGTCATTCCGGGCATCTGGTCGCCGTCGTGGTGCCAGGCGCCGAGCGCGACGACCGCGTGCTGGCCGATCTGGCGCTGGCCATGCAGGTCGCCGAGATTGCGGTGATGGATCTGCGTGTGGCCGCACTGGATGGCGCGCTGCAGGCCGGCGGCGATGCGCCAGCGGCAGACGACGCAGCCGAGCGCGCGCGCGGCGTCCTGGTAGGCCTGCTCGGCGCGTGTCGCCGGCTTGATTGCGCGCCTCATGCGGCCTCCGCCAATTCGCACAGGCCAAGGTCTGAGGTGCAGCCGCCGCCCGCCTGGTCATCGAAGAACATGGCGAACTGACGGCCGCCGCGATCGGTCTGCGCCCATTCGACGAGCGTGCGAATGCGCGAGTACTCGCCCGGGCGGTCGCGGTCGGTCGGGTCCGTCACCGCGGGGAAGAAAGTCGCCGACCGGCGCTTGTTCGCCGAGGCCACGATCGATTCCCATTGCTCGATGCGGTCAATCTGATCCGGGAATCGCGAAGCGATTTCGCGTAGCTCGCTCTTCCGGCAGTTGATGCACGGCATGCAACCGACGCGGCCCATCCCCTGGGCGTAAAGCGGATTCGGTGGGATGCCGTGGCGCCGGTGCTGGGCCCACACATCGGCCACCGTCCACCGGAAGATGGGGCGCCAGACCATGCAGCCGGACTCGTGCCGATTGAAGCGTGGTTGCTTCGCTCGGTTGCGGCTCTCGTCCGCACGGATGCCGAGCCACTGCAGCACCGGGCCTGCACGCAGCATCTCGCCGACTACTTGCGTGGTGATCGGGATGGTCTTCAGTTCTTCAGTGCAGAATTGCGCCATCCGGCTTGGAAAGCGGCCCTTGGAGATACACAGGTCGAGGAACGGGTTGCCGGTAGGCTCATGCAGCGCGGCGGCCTGCTCCACGATCGCATCCGAGATGCCTTGCGCTGGCCACTTTTCCAGGATGTAGGCGCGGTGCTGCGCAAGCTGGCGGGTGAAGTCGGCCCGCACCGTTTCAACGGCAGGTCCGCCGGTTCGGTCAGCCAAGCGAGCGACATACTCCAGCGTGGCCTCGTGCTCATTGCCGGTATCGGCGAACACGGCGCGGAACGGCCGGCCAGACTCGATCGCCTTGAGATATGTGGCGGTGCTGTCCTTGCCTCCGCTGACATTGACGAGGTGTTGTACGGCCTTCATGCCGCCCTCCTCTGCTCGCCGGCCATCAGCAGGTATTCGGCGCGCAGCGTGTCGGTCAGCCCAGGCAGGTACCGCTTGTCGATGTGGTCGCAGATGCCGCGGAAGAACTCGCCGAACTCGCCCTCGTCCATCTCGTCGAATGCGATGGAGCGCGGCTGCGCGACGGACGCCTTGCCCAGCGGCCCCAGGTCGATCTCGAACGGCTCGCAGAACACGCCCGCCTCGGTCTGCACGCGCTTGATCGCGTCGTGCGCGGTCAGCGTCTCGAAGCCCTCGATGCCGTCCACCATCAGATGCCCGAGCGCATGCACCATGCGATGGAATGCTGGGTTACGCGGCTGCTTCAGTTCCGCGCGGATCTCGCGGCCGACGTTGAAGCGGCGCTCGCGCAGCAGCCGGCTATCGATCTGGTTGGCCGGCACCAGCGCGCCGACCAGCTCACCGGTGTCGGGGTCGATCAGCTTGCGCACCACCAGGTAGATCGGGCGCGCGGCACGCTTCGCCCGTACCTTTTTCGCGGCTTTGGTCATGGTCATGCGTCCACGTCCTGCCGCGGAGTGCGCGGCTTGAGGTTGCGGAAGCCGCGCGAGCGCGGGACCGGCTTGCCGTCGTCGCTTTCAAGCGGCGCCGGCTCCCAGTACTCGGGCAGGTTCTGGAACTTGAAGCGCTCCGGCATGTAGAGCACGCGCGCCTCGCCAGGCGGGCCACTGCGCTGCAGCGGAACCAGCAGCTCGGCGGTGCCCTTCCAGCGGCTGTCGCGGTGGTACACCTCGTCGCGGTAGATGAAGATCACCGCATCGGCGTCCTGCTCGATCGATCCGGAGTCACGCAGATCCGCAGGCTGCGGGCGCTTGTCGGGGCGGTCCTCCAGCTTGCGATTGAGCTGCGAGAGCAGCAGCACCGGCACGCCCAGCTCACCGGCCAGCAGCTTCAGGCCGCGGCTGATATCGCCGACGCCGCTGGCCCGGTTGTCTCCTTGGATTTCCATCAGCTGCAGGTAGTCGATGACGATCAGCCCCAACGGCTTGCGCGCGTGCTGCCGGCGTGCCTGCGAGCTGACGTGCTCCACCCTTGCCCGCCGCGGTCGGCTGACGAAGATGTCCGCGGCGCGCAGCCTGCGCATCGCGCTGGTGACGTTGGTCCAGTCCACGTCGTCCAGGTCGCCGGAGCGGATCCGGTTGCCATCGATGCCGCCGACCGACGCCAGCATGCGGTCGCCCAGCTCCTCGGCCTGCATCTCGAAGCTGAAGACCGCAACCGCTTTGCGCAGGTGCAGTGCGACGTGCTCGGCGATGTTCTGCGCCAGCGTGGTCTTGCCCATCTTCGGGCGCGCCGCCAGGACGTACAGGCCGCCCGGCTTCAGCCCCCCCAGCAGCGTGTCCAGGTCGTCAATGCTTGTGGTGATGCCATGGATGCCTCCGCCGTCGCGGGAGCGCTCGCCCAGGCGTTCGAACACGCGATCCATCACGGGAGCCACGGATTCCAGCTCGCACGGCTGGCTGTCCATCAGCGCGCCGATGCGCGACTGCGCGCTGCCGATCAGCTCGATGCTGCTCTGCCCCTCCGGATTGAACCCTGCGTTGGCGATGTCGGTGCCGACCTGGATCAGGCGGCGCAGCCGCGCCTTGTCCGCCACGATCTCCGCATACGCACGGATGTTGGCCGCCGACGGCGTCGTGTTGGCGAGCTCGATCAGATATGCGCCCTCGCCGACTTGGTCGAGCAGCCCCTGAGCCTCGAACCAATCGCCCAGCGTCACAACGTCGAAGGGGCGGCGCGGGTTTGCGGTCGCCATCTCGCGGATAGCGCGGAAGATGAGCACATGGTCGCGGCGGTAGAAGTCGCCCTCCTCCACCAGGTCGGCAATGTCATCCCATGCGCGGTTGACCAGCATCAGACCACCGAGCACAGCCTGCTCGGCTTCCACGCTGTGCGGCGGCACGCGCAGCTGCTGGAGCTGATCGGCGCGCTCTCCGCGCTCTGTGCCATATTCGGCGGCCATGCGCTCGATGTCGTCGTGCATGCTCACGCTGCGTTCTCCGTCATCGCTCGATCGAACAGCTTCGCGATGACGTTCTCGCGCAGCAGATATTCGAAGTCGGGTTTCCAGCTTTCGTGACCGGCACCGCCAGGCTTGCGGCCGGAGTGGAACTCGTCGTCAGCAGCGGTCTCGAACAGCGCTGTCCAGAACTCCGCGGTGACGCGCTCGTTGCCGTAGAGCTGCCGGCAGATCGCCCGGACAGTCGGCAGGGCCTTCTCGACGGCCTTGAGCCGCGGCTTGTTCAGCACGGTGCATGCGGTCAGCTCGCCGTTGGGCTTGGCCAGCAGGCGGTTGTAGGCTGCCTGGGCTTCCTCGGCGATCTGCTGGATCCGCTGCGCCTTCCGGAATTTCAGGTCTGCAGGCGCGGCTGGATCGCTGGTCAGCGTCAGCGACGCGGACGACTCCGAGCGAAGCGAGGAAGCTTCTGCTCTTGGAGACGGTATCGGAGACGGTATCGGAGACGGGGCAGTGCCAGATTCTGCTAGTGGCAGGTATTCTTCTGCTACTGGCACGCCTTCGTCATGCTCGGGTACTGCTTGTAGCAGACGTGATGCGTACTCGGGCATTAGCCGGGCAGCCTCGGTGCGGCCGTGGCGGCGGCACAGCGCAGCCCATCGCGACTTTTCCGCGCGCGCCTCGGAGCCAGCTGCCCACGGTTGATGCTCTGCCCAATCGTGCAGCTGATAGGCGTCCGCCTCGCCGTCCAGGAAGCCTACGGACGCCAGCTCGCGCACCAACGCATCGTTGTCCCCTGCCCAATCTGCGGCAAGCTCGATGTCTTCAGCCGACATCCCGCTGAGGTCACCATCTGGCCGGTTTGCGCGTGCCCAGAGGATCAGGCACACCAGCGACCAGCCGGCAGCAGGTCCGAGACGGCGGATCAGCTTCTTCGTCTTCGGATGACCTGGCAGACCGATGCTGAGGCGAGCGTCGGTACTCACGACATCCCCCTTGCCCGCTCCATGCGCCTCACCTGCCGCCCGCTACGGCCCTCGCATTCGCGCTTCATGTCGAGCCAGTAGGCGCGTGCGAGGCCCTTCTTGCCGGCGCCCTGCGCCTTCCTCAGCTGCTCGGCCAAGCGGCGGATGCGGCGCTCCCGGCGCCAGTCCTCGATCAGCTGCAGGATCATGCTGCAGCCCTCTGGTTGGCCGCCGACCAGGCCTGCTGCGCGACCTCGGCCACCATCGCCTGCAGGTCACCGCACAGGTCTGCGATGCTCTTCGCCTCGTTCGGGGTGATGCGGCCGTCGGACATGGCCTTTGCGATGAGGGCCGAGAGCATGCCCTTCAGCGAGGACGCCTTCAGCAGCGCGGCGATCATGTCGCCGGCCACCGGCGTGTCAGCGCGCTGGACAACGAAGTCATGCTCGGCTGCCAGCGCGTGCAGGATGCGGTAGTCGCCGGTCAGTCCCATGATCTCGCTGGCCTCGGCCAGGGTGAGATGGTGCGTGCGCGTGTTGGGATTGACCTTGCTGCGGAGCACGGCGGCGGACATGGGCTTCTCTTCGCCGCGGTCGTTCGCTGAAATGAGGCGGGTGGCCAGGGCCACGCTGCCGCCGGGGTAGTCCAGAACGGTCTTGTGTGCTGCATCTGCGATGTTCACGGGCGGGATACCTGAACGTGGTTTAGGACACCTGCCCCGGCCAGGATGTGCGCCATGGACGCACTACAGAAACGGCTCAGAGCAGCGAGGAAACGGGCGTCGAATGTCACGACGATCATTCGATGGAAGGGCAGCGTTTTCGCGCTGCGGTGGGTCAACGAACGGATGGACGTTCGGCTGCTACGGAAGGGAAGCTAGGTGGGCGCCCGCCCACCGGTACGATGCGAGGTGCCAACCACCACATCGACCGGAGACGGACAAATGAATTGGATCCAGCTAACTGTGGCCATCTGTATCCCGCTCGCGGGAGGACTGGCGGCCTTGGCGGTGAAGAAGCCGCGCGTTTGTCTGCGCATTTCCGACTACTTCATTCGGATCACCTTCGGAGGCCTGAGTGCCAGCGTCTTCGGTGTCGCTGGATTGGGCACGGCGAACATGCTGGTCAAGTCCGATCTCCAAACCCACCAGAAAATCCTGACGGCCGGCGGCAGCGCTGGCGTTGACGCCATACGCTCCACTCTTGACTCCGCTGTCTGGAGCTGGATGGGAATTTCCGCGTTCATGCTCGCGCTCTGCGCGACTTTCGTCGCCGCAGAGCGGCTGTCCCAAATGGTTCTGGACGACCATGCCGAGGCTGAAAGAGTTGGTGCCAACAACGAAGGCCACGATGCAGACGGCGAGTAGGTCACTGCGATCCTGTGGTGACATCTCAGGCGGCCTCCTGCCGGGAGGCAGCATCGGCCACCTCCCCTGCGGGGTTGGCCGGCGGCGGACCGAAGACGTCCGGGCGAAGGTCGTGGCGCGAGACGCCGGTGGCCGCTTCGATCTTCATCACGAACTCTGCGGGTACCGCGTGGCCTCGATTAATCCAAGCCCAGACATGGCCCTGCTTCACGGCGCGCAAGTCTGTCGAAAGGAGTCGGGCCAGGGCGCTTTGTCCGCCGGCTGCTTCTACTGCTCGCTCTAGGGGGGGCGTGTCCATGCACCCAGAATACAACCCTGGTTGTATTAGTCAACAACCAATGTTGTTTGCGAGCTACAACGCCTGTTGTCACGCTTCGGTGATGGAACTTAGAGACCGAATTGCAGAAGCCATGCAGCACGCAGGGCTCACTCAGGACGCGCTAGCCAAGCGTGTCGACGTCAGCCAGCAAGCAATTCAGAAGCTGCTCTCTGGGCAATCCAAGACTTCCCGCAAACTCACCGAAATAGCCGTCGCATGCCGAGTCAGGCCCGAGTGGCTTGCTTCGGAAGATGGGCCGATGCTGGGCGACGCTGTTCAGATCGCTCCGTCTCAGCCTGAGCGAATCGACTTCGACAGAATGGCGTTAACGGTCTCTGTTGCCCGGAACCTGCTTGAAGTTCGAGGCGATCCGCCTGATTTCATCGAGGATCCGGTCATACTCGAGATCGCCTACCAGGTCGTCGCCACTTACTCGGACGCTTCCCGTCCTAGCAACGTGCTTGACCTGACAAAGATTTTGGCGAAGCGACTGAGGGGAGTTACGGATGGAGAAAAAGCAATTCGAGGATCTGGCGCGGCGTCTGGCCGCTAGGAGCAAGGAACTGCATACCATGGACGGCACCAAACCTAGATTTGCGGTGGTCTCCAATACGGAACTCTCACCTGGAAAAGAGATGGATGCACTCGAGCGCGAGTCGCATCGCAGGATGATTAGACATATTCGACGTCGTTGGGGTTTCCCCATGCAGGTCTTAATCGACCAGGCCTGTTTTGGAATCTCTGGACTAGAGAGTCTGGGGGATGATGCGCTGGTGCAGCTTCACAGGGACCTTGAGCGCGCGCAGGATTGCATGCGCGAGGGGATTGCATTTGAGGACGCGGGCCTGCTCAGGTCGCGCTACGGTTAGGGAGAAAGGGAATATGCGTGCAAAGTTCTTTGTGTTGCTGAGTGCAGTGTCTTTAGGCGTATCGGGTTGCTCTACCTACAGCAGCACGACAGAGCGCCCTCCCCTGATCGACATCACCTCAGATAAAGATCCAGCGACCTATCTAGGCTGTTTAGAGCCTGCTTTTGCAGAGATCTGGCCGCAATCAAAAACGATGCGCGATGGAACTGCTTCGGTGGTCATGGTGCCTGTCGGCGGAAACGTCCCGGTGACAGTCCACGTGACGGGACAAGCATCGGGTTCTCGGGTTCAGTACCGACAGCAGAACGATTTAAACGTCGCTAACTTCAAGAAGGGACGCAACGCGGTCGTTGCCTGCAAGTAGGTGAGGTAGCTTCTAGTCGAAGGCCGGCCCTGGCGCCCAAGGCGCAGGCCGAGCCCACAACCGCATGTTCTTGGAGATATTTACGCTTTACCTATCGATCGGCTCAAATCGATTCACAGTATTCATTGCATCTTTACAACTTTAGTTGTTGCCAACTGACAACCTAGGTTGTATTGTCTCTCCACGCCGCACCGAACCCGGACCCCGTCCCGGGAAGTGGCTTGGAGACCCAGGATGTCCAATGCAATTTCACTGCTCACCGTACTGCCGCATGCCATCACTGCAGCGGCTGCCGGTTGCGTCGGCTGGTTTGCTCATAGGCGAGTCGCGCCGGACCACACGTCTTCCTTGCCACGGCACGTTGGGGTTCTCCACGACTACGCATTGCAGCTCGTGCTTGAGGTCAAGCAGCTCCCTGAAGCGGCAACTGTAGACGCGCTCATCCGCAGTGGTGACTTGGACCACGTTTGCACCGACGTCCAGTGGTTCGTTCAGCGCTTCGGGATCGATGCGGAAAGTGCGTGCGGTGCCCTTTTCGATGACGGCACCTGCAAACTTATCCCCGTACTCGACCCACAAGCCATAGGCTTTGCGCTTCCCGCGCCCGCGGCCTACCACGCTTATATCCGCGATGGTCACCGCCACACCGCCACGGTTTACGACCTTGATTTGAAGTCGGCTAACTTCATCTTGGCGTGGCTGAATCTTTATGCTGATTCGAAGGCTACGAGCCCCTCGCACGTAGTTGATAGCCAAGTTCGAGACAGCGACCGCGCAGCCGATAACGGCAGCCGCGAACGTGACCCATTGTGCCCAGACAGGCATAGCGCTTCCTCCATTGGCGCGAATTCGCCTTCAGATCATAGCGGCCAGTCCGCCCAGCGTGGGGAGGCCTGAGCCATGGTCAATCGCCACCCGTACCACCCGCAATGCGGCTGCGCGACCTGCAGTCGGCATGAGCTGTCCGACGAGCGCGCCGACGTTCTGGCGCTGGCCCTGCACCGCGATGGCAGCGTACTGAGCGAGGCGCTGGGCGAGCTGACGACCGAGCAGCTGGCCCTGATCGCCGGCCACCTGGCCCAAGGCAACGACGAAGGCGCTGCCGAGATCCTGCGCAACGCCGTGACCGACTATCTGTCGCAGCTGATCAACGGCCGCATGGACGACGTGGACTGCTCGCGCGTCGAGGCGGTGCAGCACTACCTGACGGTGTACGAAGCCAAGCCGGCGCCGGTCGCCGTAATGCCGTGGCGGGTGGCGGCATGAGCGCCCCTGTCGATGTCCGCGGCGTGATCGCCGCCACGATCGCCGACCTGCGCGCCAGCGGCGACACCGGGATGGTAGAGAACCTGCTTGAAGCAGATGCCGCCATTGCCGAGTTGATCGCCGCAGCCTCAGGGATTGAGGGGCTTGCGCGATTGGCAGCTGCCCCACTCAAGGATTACCGAGCTGCAGTTGATCGGCTTACCGCTGCCCTGGCCCGCGTAGGCGGTGCCGCATGAGTGCCGTCATCCCCTTCCCCACCGCTGCGCGCGGCGCCGACTTGGTGCGCGCGATCGCTACGGAGCGCGGGTACGGCCCGGTGGTCGCCGGCCAGCTGGCTCGGACCTTCCGCCCAGACAACGTGCGCTCCCTGCGCGTGCAGGCATCGCAGCACGTCCGCGAGCCCGGCGAGTCGGCAACCATGATCGGCGACGGCCCGGAGGCCGCGTGATGGACAAAATGGACGAGAAGGAATTTCAGCGGCACATGCTGTGCGAGGACGTGCCGTTTGCCCTGATCTGCATGCTCATCGGCGCGGTTCTGACGCTGCTGGCCCAGGCGGTGTTCTCGTGACCGGCCGCCACTACTACCGCTTCCTGTTCCTCGGCGAGTCGATTTTGTTCTTGGCCGCGCTGGCGATCTTTGCCTACGAACAGGGAGCGCACGCGATCTGCTCAGCGGTGCTGGTTGTCGGCTTCGTGCTGTCGCTGCACCTGCCGCAGAGCTGGAGCAATGCCAGGGCACGTGCGCACCGCGCTGAGCCGCTGCCAGTTGCCGACCCCTCACCTGATTTCCCCGAACAGCCGCGCCGCGGCATCCGCTGATCCCCGCCGGTCCGCCGGCACCACCGACGAGGTATCCAATGTTTCAGCTCGAAAGGCACGAGGCGTCCATCGCCAACGTCAACCAACGCATCCAGCGGCACGGCGAAGAGCGCCAGCTGGCCGCCGACATCAAGTTCGTCCTGAGCGTCAGCAATGAAGCGCTCGATTCGTTCGACTCGACGCTGCGGCACGACCTGTTCCGCAAGCCGGCGAAGGGCGAGCAGCAGGATCTGCCGCAGATCGGCGGCGATGGTCTGACCGCGGTGAAGCATCCGGCGCTGGAGCCGTTGAAGCTGAGCCACGAGTTCACCGGCTTCGAGATGCACCTGGCCGGCCTGCTGCAAGCCGGTGAGCCGATTGTGCTGGTCGACGTGAAGCTCAAGCGCTTTGTGATCGAGCCGAAGGAAGGCGGCAGCCTGGCCATGTCGTTCACCGCATCGGCCGAGGTGGAGCCGCAGGAACTGGCCGAGCTGTCGGAAGCGCTGATCCGCGAAGACGTGCTGCTGACGTTGATCGCACCGAAGCGCGCCGGCGCCGTTGCCGAGGATCTGACCGAAGGTAGCGACACGCTGGATGCACAGGACGCCGCCGCGGCCGCTGCTGAAGTCGCACGCCTGGCCGAAGCCGGCCAGAAGGCTGCCGCATGAACGCGCCCGCCCGCATTCCGCTGATCGATGTCGAGAGCCGCCAGATCGCGGCGATCGGCCACGACGCTGACAGCCAGACCCTCGCCGTGCGCTTCAAGAACTGGAAGGGCGACATCACCTCGCTCTACCACTACGACAACGTGACCGCCGAGGACTACGCCGCGCTGCAGGCGGCCGAGTCTAAGGGTGGCCACTTCAACAAGGTGATCAAGGCCGACCCGGTGCGCTGGCCCTACCGCAAGGTCGAAGACCGCCCGCTCGCCGACGCGGCCTGATCCCGAACCCTGATCCGTGGCAGGTGTCCACGGACGCGATCGCACCGCGCATTGACCCTCGAAGGTCAGACGTTAAAGGCAGGAAGGGAACCGCCCGCACCGCCGATACGTGCGCAAGAAGGAGCGGGAGGCCACAAGCCTATGCAGTCGGGAAAGACCGGCCGTCTGGAAGCCCTTGGGTAGTTTCGTTGGACGTAAAAGCACAGCAGGGGAACGCGGTTGGCGAGGCGCTATAGGCCTTGCCTTCCCTGGACAACACGGCGGTGAGAGTCCCGCGCCGGAGACGTACCCGGCACCTATCCATCGCGGAGCGGCTTGCGATCAACGAGCGTCCATGTCTTGCGTATCGAAGACCAGGCCGCTCCGCAATGGAGGGAATGCGCAGGCTGATGCGCGCCGTGGGACTCGACGTGACGAGCTACCAAAACTGCGGGCGACGGCCACGCAGGCGGTCACGAAAGCCGGAGATCAGCACCGGCCCCTCCACCCAGTAAGTGCCGGTTCGATTCCGGATGGTTGGCCGACGGCTTGGTAGCGACGAGGTGCGGTTCGAGTCCGTGGTTTGTCTAGGTAGGCAAAGGCCCGCGTGGTCCCGGCGATACGGGACACCCAAATTCATCGCCAGCCGGCGGCGCCCATGCCGGCACCTCTCCACCCAAGGACCGCCCATGAACGCAGTCGCCACGATTCCACAGCAGCAGGGCACGCAGATCGCCCGGCCGCGCCAGCAGTTTGACCTCAGCCCGCAGACGTTTGAGCAGGCGCTCACCTTCGCCGATTACCTCGCGGAGAGCGATCTCGTGCCGAAGGACTTCAAGGGCAAGCCGGCGAATTGCCTGATCGCCATGCAGTGGGGCGCGGAGCTGGGTCTTAAGCCGCTTCAGGCGCTGCAGAACATCGCTGTCATCAACGGCCGCGCGGCGCTCTGGGGGGATGCGGTGCTTGCGCTGGTTCGGAACTCGCCGGTGTGCGAGTTCGTGGAGGAATGGGACGTCAACGAGACGGCGCACTGCAAGGTGAAGCGGAAGGGCGAGAAGGAAGCTCTGGTGACCTTCAGCATGGAGGACGCAAAGAAGGCTGGCCTGGTCGGCAAGCAAGGCCCCTGGACGCAGTACCCGAAGCGTATGCGCCAGATGCGCGCCCGCGCGTTCGCGCTCCGTGACGTGTTCACTGACGTGCTGCGCGGCATGGCGATTGCCGAGGAAATCATGGACATCCCGCAGGCAGGTGCAGTGGCTGCTGAGCATGGCCGCGCCGCGATCGAGGGCCAGGCCGAAAAGCAGCTGCCCGCCTACTCGGAAACGGACTTCGCCGCGAACCTGCCTAAGTGGTGGGACATCGTCGCCAGCGGCAAGAAGACCGCCGATGACCTCATCGCGATGCTGCAGACGAAGGCGACGTTCACCGCCGAGCAGCTTGACGAAATCCGTAACCCGCCGACCGATGAGGGTGAGGCGCAGAGCGACGTCGCTGCCGCTGCCGGCGGCATCACCCAGACCGCAGTGGAGCGCTGAACATGGCAGAGAACATGCAATTCCCGATTCCGAACAGTGTGCTTGAGCCGTACATAAAGCAGGCGATCAGCACCGCAATAACGGCCGCGCTCGGCGACGGTGCAAAGCTCGTTGAGATGGCTGTGCAGCAAGCGCTCTCTCAGAAGGTCAATTCCGAGGGCAAGGTCGACTCCTACTCGTCCTACAACACGCACCAGTTGGTCGAGGTCATCGCTCGCAACAAGATCCAGGAGATCACGCGCGACGTTGTAGGGCAGATGGCTGAGGGCATGCGCCCGAAGATCAAGGAAGCCATTGAGAAGCAACTGAAGACCAAGCACACGGCGATAGCGCAGGTGCTGGTGGACAGCCTTATTAGCAGCCTCACGTCCAAGTGGAGCGTGAACGTGGCCATCGAAGCCCCGAAGGAGCGTTGAGCATGAAGACCGTCAACCTGATCCAGGGCACGCCGGAATGGCATGCCCACCGTGCTACCCACCTAAACGCCAGCGAGGCGCCGGTGATGCTGGGCGAGTTCCCGTCCGTCACCCGCAGCGAGCTCCTCAAGGTTCGCGCGACCGGCGTTGAATCGGAAATCAGCTGGTTCCTGCAGCAGATCTTCGATGATGGCCATCGCTTCGAGGCGCTCGCGCGACCGCTGGCAGAGGCGATTGTTGGCGAAGACCTGTATCCGTGCGTCGGCGTGGATGGGAAGCTATCCGCGTCGTTTGACGGACTCACGCTGCTGGGCGACGCGCTCTTCGAGCACAAGATGTTGAACGCCACGCTGCGCGCTTGCATGACCGAAGGCTGCACCGGCGCCGACCTGCCGATCTACCACCAGATCCAGATGGAACAGCAACTGGCGGTATCCGGCGGCGAGCGGGTGCTGTTCATGGCGTCGGAATGGGACGCCGACGGCAACCTGGTCGAAGAACGCCACTGCTGGTACGTGCCAAACCTCGAGTTGCGCCAGCGCATCGTGGCCGGTTGGGATCAGTTCGAGCGGGACGTCTGCTCCTACGAAGACAAGCCGGCCATTGCGCCTGCCGTCGGCCGCGCTCCCCAGCATCTCCCCGCGCTGCACATCGCGGTGACCGGCATGGTCACGGCCTCCAACCTGGCCGAGTTCCGTGGCTCGGCAATGTCTGTGCTTTCGCGCATCAACCGCGATCTGCAGACGGATGAGGACTTCGCCGACGCCGAGCAGACGGTGAAGTGGTGCAAGGGCGTCGAAGAGCGGCTGGAGGCAACGAAGCAGCAGATCCTCGGCCAGACCGCCGACATCGACGCGGTGTTCCGGACCATGGACGACGTCGCCGCCGAAGCGCGCCGCGTTCGCCTGGAGCTGGACAAGCTGGTCAAGGTCGAGAAGGACAACCGCCGCACCCAGATCGTCGCCAACGGCGTGCAGGCGGTGCGGGATCACTACGCGTCCATCAACGCGGGACTCGATGCGCATGCGCTGACGGTACCGGCTTCGCTGCAGGCCGACATCGGCGCGGTGATCAAGGGCAAGAAGTCGATCAGCAGCATGCAGGATGCCGTCGGTACCGCTGCCGCCAACGCCAAGATCGCCGCCAGCCAGCAGGCCGAGCGCGTGCGCGCGAACGTGCGCGTGCTGGAAATGGAGATGGGCACCTTCGCCGGCCTGTTCCATGACCGCGTGCAGCTGTGCGCCACTAAGTCGCCGGAGGATCTGCGCAACCTGATCACCATGCGCATCACGGAGCAGAAGCGTGTCGACGAGCAGCGCCTGGAAGCGCAGCGCGAGAAGATCCGTCAGGAGGAAGCGGCCAAGCTGGCGCGCGAGCAGCAGGAGCGCGAGGAAGCGCAGCGTCGCGCCGACGCCCAGGCCGAGGTAGCGCGTGTTGCTGCTGCGCGGGCGCCCGCCGCTGTTGCTGCGCCCGCCCCGGTGGTCGCGTCGGCACCGGTGGTGGCGGCTCCCGCTGCCCTGTCCCCTGCCCTCGCTCAAGCGGTCAAGTCATTGGCCGCGCCGGCACCGGCCCAGGTCGTGCGCATCAAGCTTGGCGACATCAACGCGAAGATCGCACCGCTGACGATCACCGCCGATGGCTTGGCGCAGCTCGGCTTCCTACCGTTGACCGTCGAACGAGCCTCGAAGCTGTACGACGCGGCAGAACTGCCGGCCATGTTCTCCGCGATGCAGCAGGTGTTCGCGCGCGCGGCCGCCGAAAGCTACAGACAGGCCGCCTGATGTCGCGCGTCTGCTCCAGCTGTGAAAGGTCGCTCAGCGATTCCGAGTTTCCGGTGCAGAACGGGCGCGTGGTCAACGTGTGCGTGCTCTGCCGGAACGACATCAAGCGGGCGCAGACCAAGCTCGCGCCGATCCGCCGTGATCCCGAGCAGATCCGGCTCAACAACGTCGCTGCGCTGTGGCATGGCCCGGTGCAGCGCACTCACCTGCTGAGGAATGCTGCATGAGCACTGCGAAGCACACTGCCGGGCCTTGGGCAGCCCACGTGATGACTCACGAAGTTTCCGTCGAAGCGCCTTGTGGACGTGTTCTGTTTTTGGTTTCTCGGGAAAGTGATCTCGAGACCATTGCAGACGCCAACCTGATCGCCGCCGCGCCGGCTTTGCTCGCCGCAGCGACCGCCATGATTGAGGTCGAGCAAACCGTCTTCGGCTCGCCAGAGCAAGCCACCTACAGCGAACGCTACGCCGCGGCGGTCGATTCGCTGCGCGCCGCCATCGCGCAGGCGCAAGGAACGACCGTATGACCCGCCACCTCACGCGCCGCGCGCCGAAGCGCAACGGCGGCTTTTCCTGGGGCCGCTTCCCGACCAGCGACGGTGCATTCGTCACCTGGCGCATGTTCCGCCGCGATCACACCAGCGCGTTGCACATGCATGCGCTGACCTTCACCGCCAAGGATGAGCCGGCCCACGTCGCGAAGCAGCTGCGCCGCGCTCGCCGGCAACTGCGCGACCGCGTGGACGAGATCGACCTGGCCGCCATGGGAGTTACCGCATGACCATGCATCCAAATGACCGCCTTGCTGCTCTGGAATGGGCGCTGGCCCGTGCCCGCGAGGCCGGCAAGACCGACGAGCTGGTGCGGCTGACGCACGTGCCCGCTCTGCAAGAACTGCGCGACGAAGCGCAGCGGGAGGCTCGGGGCGGATGAACTACCTGTCGCTCTTTTCGGGAATGGAGGCCGCGCACCTCGCGTGGTCGCCGCTCGGCTGGCGCTGCAAGGGTGTCGCCGAGATTGATCCGGCTGCGTGCGCACTGCTGCGCCACCGCCTGCCGCACGTTCCCAACTTGGGCAGCGTCACCGACATCACCGACGAACAGGTCCGGGCCCTGGGTCCGCTGGATGTCGTGATCGGCGGCAGCCCATGCCAGGACCTTTCAGTGGCCGGCAAACGTGCGGGCTTGGGCGGCGCCCGGTCCGGCCTGTTCCACCATCAACTCAGGATCTTCAATGCAGTTCGACATCTTTGCGGCGCCCGTTGGCTGGTCTGGGAGAACGTCCCAGGCGCCTTCAGCAGTAACAAGGGCCGAGACTTTGCTGTCGTGGTTGGCGCGCTGGCAGGATCCGAGCTCACTGTCCCCGCCGACGGCTGGAGCAACGAAGGCGTGGCACTGGGCGACAACGGCCTCGTCGAGTGGTCCGTGCTTGATGCGCAGTGGTTCGGAGTGGCGCAGCGGCGCCGTCGCGTGTTCGCTGTCCTCGATACTGGAGATTGGGCCGGTCGGCCACCAGTACTTCTTGAGCGCGACAGCTTGCGAGGGGATTCTGCGCCGAGCCGGGAAGCGCGGCAAAGCGTTGCCGGAAGCCTTACGGCAAGCGCTGGCCGCCGTGGCGGGGTCAACGACCCAGAGCGCGGCCAGCTGATTGCATTCGGTGGTAACAACACGTCCGGCCCCATCGACGTTGGCACATGCTTGAATGCTTGCGCCAGCGCCAGCGGTCGGCTCGACTTCGAAAGCGAGACGTTCCTCGTGCAGGAGGTTGCGCACACACTTCGGGCTGAAGGCTTCGATGCAAGCGAAGATGGAACTGGGCGCGGCACGCCACTGATCCCGGTCACGGCATTCGGCTGCAAGGACAGCGACCCAGCACGCAGCGTTTCAGATGATGTTGCGCCAACACTGCGCGCCATGGGACATGCCAACAGCCATGCGAACGCTGGCGGACAGGTGGCAGTCGCATTCCAGTCGTCGCAATCTGGCGTCCGCATCGACGAAGTGCACGCTACTCTGGATGCCAACAATGGTCCGCGCAGACACAATGGCGCCCTCGTTGGCATGCAGGTTCGCCGGCTCACCCCGCGCGAGTGCGAGCGCCTGCAGGGCGCTGAGGACGACTGGACGCTGGTGCCGCTGCCTGGCCGGCACAAAGCCCGCAAAATCACCAAGGATCGGCCGGAGTCGCGCTGGCGCCAGGAAGAGGACGGGAGCTGGTCCCTGCTGATGGCCGATGGCCCGCGTTACAAGATGCTGGGCAACAGCTTCGCCGTGCCGGTGATCCGCTGGATCGGCGAAAGCATCCAGCGGGCGCACACCTGGGCCCAGCAGGAGCTCGCGGCATGACTGACCCCTACCGCGAGTTCCTCGAGCGCAAGGTGCGCGTAGCCCCCTCGCTCGGCTTCGACGTGTCGCCAGACGAGGTGCACCCGATCCTCAAGCCGCACCAGCGCGATAGCGTCGTATGGGCATGCTCCGGCGGACGGCGCGCCCTATTCGAGCGTTTCGGCCTCGGCAAGAGCATGCAGCAGTTGGAGATCATGCGGCTGGCGCACGCACATGCCGGCGGCGCCGTTGGCATCGTGGTGCCGCTGGGCGTGCGGCAAGAGTTCCGCCGCGACGCCGGCAAGCTGGGCCTGCAGACGCGCTTCGTGCGCACAAGCGCCGAAGTGGATCCTGCCTTCGATGGCATCCACCTGACCAATTACGAGAGCGTGCGAGACGGCAAGCTCGATCCCAACCTCTTCACCGCCGCTAGCCTGGACGAGGCGTCGGTGCTGCGCAGCTTCGGGTCGAAGACCTACCAGCAGTTCCTGACGCTGTTCGATGACGTCCGGTACCGGTTCGTCGCGACTGCTACGCCCAGCCCGAACCGGTACAAAGAGTTGATCCATTACGCCGGCTTCCTGGGCGTGATGGACACCGGCCAGGCCCTTACCCGCTGGTTCAAGCGCGACAGCACTCAGGCCAACAACCTGACGCTGTACCCGCACAAGGAGCGGGAGTTCTGGCTATGGGTCGCGAGCTGGGGGCTGTTCCTGCAGAAGCCATCGGACCTGGGCTACAGCGATGAGGGCTATGACCTGCCGGAACTGACCGTGCACTACGTTGAGGTGCCGGTGGACCACGCCAGCGCCGGTGCCGAGCGAGACGGCCAGGGCAAGCTGTTCCGAGATGCCGCGATGGGCCTGAAGGATGCTGCGAAGGAAAAGCGCGACACGCTGGCCGCGCGCGTGCAGGCGGTGCAGCAGGTCATCGCCGCGCGACCCAATGATCACTGGCTGATCTGGCACGACCTGGAAGCCGAGCGGCATGCGCTGCAGGCGGCCATCCCGGCAGCGGTAAGCATCTATGGCGACCAGGATCTCGACGAGCGCGAACAGGCGGTCATCGACTTCAGCGAAGGATTGATCCCGATCCTATCGGCCAAGCCAGTCATCGCCGGCAGCGGCTGCAACTTCCAGCGGCATTGCCACCTGTCGGTCTATGCCGGCATCGGCTTCAAGTTCAACGACTTCATCCAGTCCATTCACCGCATCCAGCGGTACCAGCAGGCTCACCCGGTAGAGGTGTGGATCGTCTACGCCGAGAGCGAGCGCGAGGTGCTGGCCAACCTGCAAGCGAAGTGGGCGCGCCACGATGAGATGGTAGAGAAAATGAGCGAGATCATCAGGGAATACGGCCTGAGCAAGGCCGCCATGGCGCAAGTACTTCAGCGCTCGATCGGCGTGGAGCGGATCGAAGCCAGCGGTACCGGCTGGACCGTCGCGAACAACGACTGCGTGGTGGAGACGCGCGGCATGGCCGACGACAGCGTCGACCTGATCGTGACCTCGATCCCGTTCGCCAACCACTACGAGTACAGCCCGAGCTACAACGACTTCGGGCACACCGACGACAACGCGCACTTCTGGGCGCAGATGGACCACCTCAGCACGCAGCTGCTGCGGATCCTCAAGCCCGGCCGCATCGCCGCCATCCACGTGAAAGACCGTATCCAGTTCGGCGCGGTGACCGGCGCCGGCGTGCCGACGGTCAGCCCGTTCCACGCCGAGGCGATCTTCCACTACCGCTCGCACGGCTTCGACTACATGGGCCTGATCACGGTTGTGACCGACGTGGTGCGCGAGAACAACCAGACCTATCGCCTGGGCTGGTCGGAGCAGTGCAAGGACGGCACGAAGATGGGCGTCGGCTCGCCGGAGTACATCGTGCTGCTGCACAAGCCGCAGACCGATCGCAGCCGCGGCTACGCCGACGAGCCGGTGCGCAAGCACAAGGCGGATTACACGCGGGCGCGCTGGCAGGTCGATGCGCATGCGTTCTGGCGCTCAAGCGGCCGCCGGCAGCTGACCGCCGACGAGCTGGCGCAGCTCGGCCCGGACAAGCTGGCCAAGCTGTTTACCGAGTACTCGCTGCGCGAGGTCTACGACTACGAGACGCATGTGCGCATCGGCGAGGAACTGGAAGCGCGCGGCGCGCTGCCGTCGACCTTCATGTCGCTGGCGCCTGGCAGCCATGACCCGGACGTCTGGCACGACGTCAACCGCATGCTGACGCTCAACGGCGAGCAGACCCGGCGCGGCCTGGAAAACCACATCTGCCCGCTGCAGTTCGACATCGTCGACCGGCTGATCCAGCGCTTCAGCAACACCGGCGAGCTGGTGTTCGATCCGTTCGGTGGTCTGTTCACCGTGCCATATCGCGCACTGAAGCTGGGCCGCCAGGGGCGCGCCGCCGAGCTGTCCACGGCCTATTTCATGGACGGGGTGAAGTACCTGCAGGCCGCCGAGCGCGAAATGGCGATGCCGGATCTGTTTGCAACGATGGAACCGCAGCCTCAGGACCGGGCCGCATGAAGCCCCAGCTCTTCCCGCGCGAGCCCCGCCGGATGAAACAGCCGGCCAAGGATCTGCTCCGGCAGCAGCTGGCCATGGCCGCCGACCACATCGAGCGGGTCACCGCCGAGAACCAGGCTCTGCGCGCCATCTGCGCAGAAGCCATCAACACATGCCAGGGCCAGGCCGAGCAGCTTCGCGCCGCGCTGGCGAAACAGGAGAAAGCAGCATGACCCCGACCATCACCCCCGAGACGCCGACTCTGTCCGACATCATCGCGTCGATGCGCAACTATGCTGGCGTCGCAGAGGATTGCGAAGTCACGCAAGGCCATGCGCCGGTCGCTATCCGCAACTGGATCGAGATGCTGGAAGCCCTCTCCGAGCTGCAGGCAGCCCCTGCTGCCGCGGGCGTGCCGGAGCTGTTCGTGCAATGGCTTGAGCGTGAGATGCCCGCTGGCACCATCATCGGCAGGCCGGCCTGGTGGGCGCCAAAGCTGGCGCGAGCACTGCGCAGCGCAGAGCGGGGAGTGCTGGGAGGCTGCAATGGCTGACCTCTTCCCCGGCACCAAGCCTGCCCGGGCAAAGCCGCGCGTGATGATGCACGGCGACGACTTCGGCTATGACGGCCACATCACCTTGGCCCACATGGTCTGCCCTAAGTGTGGCCACTGCGGCGACTGGATGTCCTTCGAGAACGACACCGAAGCCCGCCGTGGGCACCCCTGCCCTATCTGCAACACCAATCAACCGGAGACGACCCGATGAGCAACACCCCAACCACCACCCAGCGGCTTCTCCGGCTGCGCGATGTGCTTGAGCGCGTCGGCATGTCCAAGTCCACCCTTTACAGCCGCATCCGAGATAAGACCTTCCCGCAGCCCCTCCACCTTGGCACTTCGTCGGTATGGGTGGAGTCCGAGGTCGCCGACTGGATCAACCAGCAAATCGCCCAGCGGGACAAGGCGGCTTGAGCTGGGGGTATCTGTGGGGGCATCTGGCCGTAATCGGATAGGCCAACGCTTGTAATTTCAACACGTTAGGTCGAATCTGCGGTAGAGCCCACCTCCACCATCTATACGTCCAGCGACGTACAACAAAGGCTGGAAACCCTAGAGAAATCAAAGGTTCCGGCCTTTTTTGTGTCCAGCATCGTCCGACACGACCTCTTGAAGTCCGATAGTAGGTGACAGTAGGGTTGACAGTAACTCCCTTGCTCTAGATTCGCCTACTGTCATGGCCCGCTCTATCGCTAAGCCCCTCACCGATCTATTGATCCGTAAGGCCAAACCCGGCGACAAGGCGATGCGGGACGGTGGCGGCCTCTATCTCTTGATTGGGGAAGGCAGACGTCACGGCTGGCGCCTGGATTACCGCATCGCAGGCGTGCGCCGGACCATCAGCCTGGGCGTGTACCCAGATGTCACTCTGGCGGCCGCTCGCGAACGCCGAGAGGAGGCCCGGCGACTGGTTGCCGGAGGCATCGATCCCAGCGCGCAGCGACAGGCCACCAAGGCCGCAGCCGGTGAGCGAGCAGCAAACAGCTTTGAGATCGTCGCGCGTGAATGGCTGGGTAAGCAAAAATGGGTTGAGAGCTATCGGGTCAAAGTCATCGCATGGATGGGCAATGACGTTTTCCCGTGGATCGGTTCACGCCCGGTCGCAGAACTGACCGCACCAGAGTTCCTAAAAGTGGCCCATAGGATCGAGGAACGAGGCGCCGTCGAGTCGGCCCACCGCATCATGCAGAATTGCGGTCAGGTCATGCGCTACGCCATCGCCACCGGCCGTGCTGACCGAAATCCAGTGGCAGACCTAAGGGGTGCACTCGCATCCCCGCAGGGGAGGCACCACGCGGCCATCATCGACCCCAAGGACGTGGGCGCACTACTGCGGGCAATCGACGCTTACACGGGCGATGCGACGACTCGGGCAGCCCTCGGCCTTGCTCCGCTGCTATTCGTGCGCCCGGGAGAACTACGACATGCCGAGTGGTCAGAGATTGATTTGGATCGGGCCGAGTGGAACATCCCTGCCGAGAAAATGAAGATGCGCCAGCCGCATCTAGTGCCCCTTTGCAGCCAGGCAGTCGCGATTCTGCGGAATCTTCACCCGCTTACCGGACACCTGCAGTACGTCTTCAAAGGCGGCAACTCCCCTCGCCGCCCGTTGAGCAACAACGCCCTCACAGCCGCCCTGCGCCGTATGGGATACGACGGCGACACGATGACCGTCTACGGCTTTCGAGCAACTGCTCGCACTCTGTTGGACGAAACCTTGGGCTACCGACCCGACTTCATTGAGCATCAGCTGGCGCACGCAGTACGAGACCCCAACGGCCGCGCTTACAATCGTACCGCGCACCTCGCAGAACGCCGAAAGATGATGCAGGGCTGGGCTGATTATCTGGATGGATTGCGTGCAGATACTGGCGCCGTGGTGGTCCCATTCAAGACGAAGGCGGCATAGCGCCGCCAGATGCCAGGTCCGCAAACCGAGGAGCCATAGACGTAGCTCCTTCTGGTAGCTAATTGCCTAAAGAGGCGACGGATGCAGGGCTCACGGAGCAGCGCTGACGGACACTAGCGGTGCAATCCACAGCACTCGGCGCCCCATGCCGATGCAAAGGAAGCGCCCCGGCTCCCGGTCGATCCAGAAGCCTTCCTGCCATGGAGTCGCGTGCTCCGTGAAAACCTCCAGTCCGAAACGCGCAAGTGCGCCGGCGAGGATGTTGCGAGCGGTCTCCGTAAACTTTCCCATATAGCTTCCCCTATCTGTCGTTTTTTGATTGCCGCAGGTATGCGGTGCGAAAAAGGTAGAGCGCTTGCCGAATCTTGGTCAATGCTTTCGGAATCATCCAAATGTGGTGCATCTATCGTTTATGAGACGTGTCCCGTCCAGGGGTGAATCGAGGCAATAACTTCAGCGACTTACGCAGCTGGATGCATCGCAAAGCTCGCTGGAAAAGCCTAAGGAAACTCTGAACAACTCCGCCTGATCCTGCGACAATCGCACAGACGCAACGGGACGACGACGATGCAACTG